>JBBRIK010000113.1:0-9144 GCA_038221045.1 Gemmatales bacterium | reverse complement strand
CGCGCAGATACACAGCGCCGCCAGGCGTGAGGCGAGCGGCAGTAATTTTGTTCCCCGTCGCCGAATGCGCCAGAATGCGGTTTTCCGCCATTCACCCCCATTCTGCCTAAGGCCGCTACGGGTAAACTATTTCTTGCCGCTCGCCTTACTCCGGCCCATGCTCGGGGCCGGGATAGATGTCGAGGACGACGCGACGCGGTTCCACCAGCGATTCCTGACGGCCACAGGTCCAGAAGTCGTCTGTCTTCAGTCCTTTGATCGTCTCTCCATCCGCGATCACGTCCCCCTTCTCGAAAACGTAATACGCATAGTCCCACAGTAGCGCCGCGACTTCGTCCGGATCGATGCCCCGGAAGACGCATTGCAGGTCCGGCAATCCCAGCACCGATAGACCGAGCGTGTCCATCATCAAGCAACCCTCGCCATGATCCGCGACCTTGAATAACCTCACGTTCACGACGCCGCAGAGGTGATCGCCGCCGGGCTGCTGGCCCTGAAGGAACGGCTCCGGTTCGATCAGTCGCTGCGCCTGCGGAGCGAGGATGGCTCGGTTGCACGCGCGCGGCATAGCCGACCGCAGCAGCGCTGCCGTCGTCTGACGCAGTAGACGCCAGCGTTCCTTGTATCCCAGATGCCGGGCGAAGCGATCAGTCACGAAGGTAGAGCAGCCGCACGTCTCGATGGTCTGTCTCGCCGCCGGCCAGTCCCAGGTCTGCTGAAGGGCCTTGGCGACAACATTGCCATCGACCGTGGCAAGCGGCACGACGACAGCGGTCGGCGGCTGCGGCGCGCTGCCAGGCATTTCGGCTCGCTGATTCTCGTGAACCACCTGGAACGCCGCTCCCGGCTCCGGCTCGGGAAGCAACTCGACGTGTCCGAGTTCCGCCCGCAGGGAGGAGGCGTCCCAGGTCAGCGGCTCGCTCGACAGCAGACAGAGAATGAGCGTCCCGGCAGGATCGTTGGTCATGAGCGGTTACCAGTCGATGAGCGTGCCGGCGTTGTCGGCGACGGCGAGACCGAACAGCTTGCCGGCGACGGCGACGTCCTCCACCGCGATGCCGAGCGATTTGAAGAGTGTGACGTCCTGCGGATGGGGCCGGCCTGAATAGCGGCCGACGACGATCTGGCCCAGCTCGCGCACGTCTTGCCAGCGCAGTGTGCCGGCTTCAAGTGGCTGCGTGAAGTCGCCCGCCTCGAAGCGCGCCTGATCGCGGCTATCGACGACGACGAGGTTGCAGCGGCCCACCGTCTCGGGGTCCAGCTCCGCCTTGGCGAGAAAGTTCGACCCGGCGGCGTTGATGTGCGTACCCTGGCCGATCCATGCGGAATGGACGACAGGGTCGCGCGCCGTCGTGGCGGTGATGACAATGTCCATGTCGCGGGCGGCCAGTTCGGGATGCGAGACGGCCAGCACTTCCGTCTCGCAAACCCGGCTCATTTCCTCTGCAAAAGAGCGGCGATGCTCTTCGTTGGGACTGTAGATATGTACGCGGCTGATCTTGCGGACCTTGCAGACAGCGATCAGTTGCGTCCGCGCCTGCTTGCCGCTGCCGTAGAGTCCGACGGTCGAGGCGTCGGCGCGGGCCATGTACTTCGTCGCCACGCCGCTGGCCGCTCCGGTGCGCATCTGGCCGAGGTAATCGGCCTGGATCAGTGCGAGCAGCGCGCCGGTCTTGCCGTCGAAGAGACCGACGTGGAAATGATTGCCCTTGCGGCCGGTCGTATACGCCTTGTAGCCCATGAACCCCAGCGACTTGGCGGAAGCACCCATGAGGTGCATCATGGCGTGATCGGTCTGGACCCGGCTGCGCGGAATGTTGAACGCCTCGTCCAGCGCCACCTTGCGCAGCCCGGCCTCGACCGCCTCCAGAGCGTCCTCCATGGTCAGCAATCGGCGCACGTCGTCTTCGCTCAGCAAACGAACGGGCATCGTGTCATTCCCCCAAGGGCCGCTTGCAACTACGCAAGCCATTTCTCCAGCGCTTCCAATCCACTATCGAGGATGGCCCGGCTCGTGGCATACGACAACCGGGCGTATCCTTCCGCTCCGAAAGCCGATCCCTGCACGAGGTTGACCTGAGCCTGCATGAGGGCCGCCCGGCAGAACGTGGCCGAGTCGTTGATCGTCACGCCTCCCAGGGTCCGACCGAAATGGGCCGACACGTCGAAGAACGCATAAAACGCCCCCCCTGGAACCGGACAGCGAATGCCCTTGATGGCCGACAGTCGCTTGCAGACCAGATCGCGCCGCGCCTCGAATTCCCTGCGCATCGTCTCCACGCAGCCCTGATCGCCCTCCAGGGCGGCGATCGCGGCGTACTGGCTGATGCTGCACGGATTGCCGGTCTCCTGGCTCTGAATGTCGCCCATCGCCTTGATGACGTGTGCCGGGCCACAGGTCCAGCCCATGCGCCAGCCGGTCATCGAATAGGTCTTGCTCGCCCCGCTGATGGTCAACGTGCGCTCCGCCAGTCCCGGACGCAGCGTCGCGAAGCAGGTCGCCTGCGCGTCGCCGAAGAGGAGCCGCTCGTAAATCTCATCGCTCAGGACAGTCAGGCCCGTATCGAGAACGGCGTCCGCGAGGGCCTCCAACTCGGCGCGCGTATAGACTGCCCCAGTCGGGTTGCTGGGCGAGTTGAGCATCACCAGTTTGCTGCGCGGCGTGACGGCGGCGCGGAGTTGCGCGGGGTTCAACTTGAAGCCGCTGGCGAGGGTCGTCGCCACGAGGACGGGTGTGGCGCCGGTCATCTGGACGAGATCGCTGTAGCTGACCCAGTAGGGCGTCGGGATGATGACCTCGTCGCCGGGGCCGGTCAGGGCGGCGAGCGCCGAGTGCAGCGAGTGCTTGGCCCCCGAGGAAATGACGACCTGTTCGGGCGCGTAGGTGATGCTGTAAGTTTTCTGATAGGAGCGAGCGACGGCGGCGCGCAACTCGGGAATGCCGTTGGCGGGCGTGTACTTGGTATGGCCCTCCTTCATGGCCTTGACGGCGGCGGCGCAGATGTGTTCCGGAGTGGGGAAGTCCGGTTCGCCGAGGGCGAAGTCGAAGATGGTCTTGCCCTGGCCTCTGAGTTGCCGGGCGAGGGCGGCAGCGGCGAGGGTGGCGGACGGCTGCACGGCGGAGGCCATGCGCGAGAGCGATACGGGCGCGAGTCCGGCGGACATGAGCAGCCCTTCTCCTTGTGGTCAGCGGATACGGCACTGAGAGGCGGTCCCCGGCCAGCGCCCAAAGTGCCATTCTAGAAGACTCGCGGAAGGGAAGCGAGAGGGGACGTCCGGAGGCAGTCACAACTCCGCCTCTCTCAGAGAAGACTGTACTCCCAGCCCGCCGGCCGGCCATCGCGGTACGGCATCACGCCATGAAACTGTCTCGGATCGCGCGAGAAGACCAGCGGCAAAAAGTGGCGGTCGCCCTCCCACAGCGGCAGTTCGAGGAGGCGTCCGAGTTCGACCCAGGTCAGCGTCCCTTCGGGGTTCTCCGTCAACGGCGTACCGCTGAAGCGATCGATGCGGAAGATGAAGCCGAACCAGTCCTCGCCGTGCTTGCCGAAGCCGGGCCAACTGATGGTGCCGCGCAGCAGCAACTCCTCGCAGTCGATGCCCGCCTCCTCGGCGATCTCGCGCCGCATGCAGGTGACGACGTCCTCGCCCACGTCCAGTTTGCCGCCGAGACCGTTATACTTGCCGAGGTGCGCGTCGTCGGGCCGGCGGTTGCGATGGACGAGCAAGACCTGTTTGCCGTCCGGCGACAGGACGTAGCCGAGCGTCGCGATGATGGGCGTGTAGAGCGGACCTGCCATGACGAGGCATCCTTAGGTGATGGAGACAGATAAGGGTAGTTGAGATAGTGGGAGGCGAGCAAGGGGTCAGTTTTGAGGAAACGGTCCAGAGGCAACGTGTTCGGGAGTTGCTGGAGAGGTCGAAGGCGAGGCGTATCCCCGCGGAGGGACAGTTGGAACGGGAGCAGTTCGAGCATGCGGATATGTTGATGCAACTGATCGAAGCACGTCTGCGGGTTGAAGTAGTTCGCTAATGAGCGAGGGCATCCCCGATCGCGCTGCCTGTTTGGCTGTTACAATAGTTGAGGTTGCCTGTACTGCGACCTTGGAGACGGGTGCATCGATCACCGACATTAGTGAGGTTTTCCCATGAAGAGTGTAGAATACGACGAGAAACTGCGGCAGACCGAGGGACTCTTCCTACAAGCTCAGCAGGCGACGAAGGTTCTCGATGAAGTGCTGGGGCGGTCCGCCGGACAGGTGACGGCTGAGTGGGAGCGTTCAGAGGACGGTCAAGGGCGCGATCTCGTGACGCTTCGCATCTCCGATTGGACGGGCGCAACGAGTACTGGGTTTGCCCCCTGGGAACTCGAACAGCCAGATCGACTCCGCGCCCGCCTCCGTCACGTGTGGGGCGATCTGCTCCAGACCCGCAACGAGAAGCAACTCCAGGAACTCATGCGGACCGGGGGCGAGGGAGAATGAGATGGCCCGCAAGACCGACGGAGAGAAGATCGATGAACTCATGACCGTGGTCGCGACCCTCACGGAGCGACTCAATAGCGTGCATGAGGAGACTGAAGACCTGCCAGGGCTTATCACCAGAGTTGCACTTCTGGAACAGCAGTTCAACGACTTGCGCAACCGGGCGGACGAATCTTCCCGTCGGCGCTGGTCTCTTGTCCCGGTCATTGTTGGGGCTATTCTCGGAGGAATGATAGCGCTCGCCGGTCAGGCGGTGATCAAACTCCTCTTCTCGCCCTGACTCAACGGCAATTGCCTTCGGACGGATCGGCTGCAATGGGGTCAGACGCCGTGAGACCTCGCCCACACTCGCTGCGGAAACGAAGTAAGCCTTTCTGGGATCCTGGAAGTGATTCGGAGAATTGATATGCGGGTACGAACTCTTGGCGGTATGGTTCTGTCCCTGGCCCTGATCGCGTTCTGGTCGATGTCTCGTTTCGCAGCCGGACAGGAGAAGTCCGAAGCGAAGACGGCAGAGCCGAAACAAGCGGCAGCGCCTTACGCCACCGATCACGCCAAACCGCTGGCCCCGAAAGAGGAAGTCGTCAACGAGGCGGACGATCACACGCAGTTCCGCGTGGAATTCAACGGCATCAAGGGCGATCGCGTCCCCGCCTATCTCTATGTTCCCAAACGCAAGGCCGCCGCGCCGAAGGCCCCCTGTCCCGCCATCCTCCTGCAGTACGGCACCGGCGGCAACAAGAAGACCAATTACATCGTCGCCATCGGCAAGCAGTTCGCGTCGCGCGGCTACGTCGTTCTGACCATCGACTCCCCGCAGTGCGGCGAACGAAAGACCAAGGACAGGAAGTCGGCCGTGGTGCTCGGCCTGGTCAACCCGGAGCAGGTCATGCACTACTGCGGCGACTACAGCCGGGCCATCGATTTCCTGGCCGCGCGCCCGGACGTGGACAAGGATCGGCTCGGCTACGTCGGCATCAGTTGGGGCGCCATCACGGGCATCACTTTCGTCGCCTATGACCCGCGCATCAAGGCGATGGGGTCGATGGTCGGCGGCGGCAACTTCATCGGCTCCTACTCGCCCGAGGCGGCCGAGAAGGCGGCCAGCGAAGTCTCGACATCGAGCGATCCCGTCTATCACGTCGCCCGCATTGCGCCGCGGCCGATCCTGTTCATCAACGTCACGAAGGATCAGTTGATCGCGAAGCCGTGGGCCGAGTCGCTGCACAAAGCTGCCGGCGCGGGATCGAAAGTCGTCTGGCTCGAAGCCGATCACTACTTCAAGGGGGTTGACCGCAGCGTCGTCTGTGAATCGGTCATCGATTTCATGGACAAGGAGCTTCCCCACAAGCGCCCGCCGGGCGGGAAGTAATGATTGAACGTGTGTTGAGGAAGGTCTACGAAATCCCATCTTGCCGCTTGCGGCTTTGCAGAAGACCGCTAAGCCGCAAGCGGCAAGAAGGTCTTTCGTCAGCTGCCGGCGGATCACTTGCCGGGCTTGAAATGTTGCTCCAGAAAGCGGAACATGTGCTTGTTCGCCGCTTCCTCGAAACTCCCCGCGTAATCGTGGCCGCCGCCCTTGATCTCTTCCAGCGTCACCTTGACGCCCTCCTTCACGAGCCGATCGCGCAACCCCTCCGATTGACTCAGCGGAATGACCCGATCGTCGGTGCCGTGAAGCAGCAGGATCGGCGGAGCGTTCTTACGCGCGTAATTGACCGCGCTCGCCTTGCGGTAGACGTCGGCGAACATTAGCGGCGGACCGCCCAGAAATGTATCGAGGACGAACTTCACATACGCGCGCTCCGTCGTCAGTGGCTTCACCAGACAGTGGCCGTCGTACAGGGCGGCGAAGTCGCTGATGCCGTAATGGCTGACTACCAGCGCAACCTGACTCGACTGTTTGAGATCGCCCGCCTCGCCTTCCAACTTGTCCTGGGGCGTCGTCAGGCCCAGCAGCGACGCGATGTTGCCGCCCGCGGAATAGCCGACCGCCGCCAGCCGCTTGTCGTCGATGTCGAAGCGGGCCGCGTTGGCGCGCAGCCAGCGAATCGCTCCCTTGACGTCATGAAGTTGCGTCGGAAACGGCGACACCGGCGACACGCGATAATCGATCGCGACGGCGACGTAGCCGCGCGCGGCCAACTCGAACTGCAACGGCCGCTTGAATGTGCGGCCATTGCTGAGCCAGCCGCCGCCGGGAATGAGAACGACTGTCGGGAACGGCCCCTTGCCCTGAGGCCGGGCGAGGTCCAGCTTCAGCGATTTCCCCTCGCCGAGATCGCGATAGCCCAGACCTTCGTCAAAAAGGACGCCGGGAGGAACAGCGATCATTCGGGGAGTCTTGCCTCGCTCCTGAGCGAAAACGCTCGCTGTCGATAGACAGAGTGCGAGAAGGACGAGAGGCTTACGAAAACGCATGGCTGAACTTCCTCGTGGAAGGTCCGATGGTGGGAAGGTAGTCCCCGTCACTTGCTTTGCGTTTCGCACTCTTGAGAGGAAACGCAAGGCAAAAGCCGTTCACCCTACAGTATATACCCCGGACGGCCGAGGAGGTTCCGCGCTCACTCGTATCGCAGCGCTTCGATGGGATCGAGCCGGGACGCCTTCCAGGCGGGCCAGTAGCCGAAGAACAAACCCACGACCGCTGATACCGCGAAGGAGATCATCACGACCGTCGGCGACAGAATCAGAGGCCAGTGGGCCAGCTTCGACAAACCGAATGCACCCCAGAAGCCGAGACCGACGCCGATCAATCCGCCCATCAGCGACAGCGCCATCGCTTCGAGAAGGAACTGGGCCAGCACGTCGAACGGGGTGGCTCCAATGGCCATGCGCAGGCCAATCTCGCGCGTCCGCTCCGTCACCGAGACGAGCATGATGTTCATGATGCCGATGCCGCCGACCAGCAGCGAAATGGAGGCGATGACGACAATCAGGCCTTGCAGCGTGGCCGACATCACCTTGGCCAGGGCCGCGATCTCGTTGACGCTCGAAACGTCGAACGTCTCCGAACCCGGCTTCTGATGATGTATCTCGCGCAGCACGCGGCCAATCTCCTGTTTCGCCCGATCCAGCATCGCCTCGTCGGGAACGGCCGTCAGGATGGAACTGAGCCGATCCTCGCCGACGAGTTTACGCTGGAGCGTCGAGAGCGGCACCATGATCTGATCGTCCTGATCGGCCCCGGTCGGCGAGCGCCCCTTTTCACCCAGGACGCCAATGACGCGCAGCCGCAGGCGATCGATGCGGACGAGCTGGCCCAGAGGATTCGCGTTCCCCGGAAAGAGTTTCTTGCGGACCGTCTCGCCGATGATGCAGACGAGCGCCTGGCGCTTGTCGTCGTCCTCACTCAGGAATCGGCCTGTGCGCGAGAACCACTGCCGAACCGGCGACAGTTCGGCAGTCCCGCCGCAGATCGTCGTCGCCACGCTCGCCGTCGAGTTCGATGCAATGCGTTGGGTCAGTTGCGTCGGCGCGACTCCGACGAGCATCGGACGCAGTTGATGGCGGATGGCGTCCGCGTCGGCTGTGTTCAGCGGAGCGAAATCGGCGATCATGCCCTGAGAACTGCGCGAGCCGGGACGGACGATAATAAGGTTTTTGCCGATGCTGCCGAGACGTTCGTCGAGCTTATAACGAGCCCCTTCCCCGGCGGCAACCAGGGCGATGACGGCGCTGATGCCGATGACGATACCAAGACTCGTCAGGACGGTACGAGTCTTGTTGACCAGCAGCGCTCCCAGGGCAACGCGGAGAGCGGAGAGGAGATTCATGATCGCGCCTCCACAATCTTCTTCCGTCCAGGCTTGCCCGACAGGTCGATCGCGCCCTCGGGCAGTTCGTACTCCCAGACTCGCTCGGCGGTCCGGCGAACGTCACTTGCGATGAGACCGTCCTTGACCGTCACCAGCCGGGGGGCCACGGCGGCAATGGCGGGATCATGCGTCACGAGTATGATGGTCTGCTGTTGCTCGCGATTGAGCCGTTGGAATTCGGCGAGGATCTCCGCTCCCGTGACCGAGTCGAGGTTGCCGGTCGGTTCGTCGGCGAGCAGCACGCGCGGCTGATTCACGAGGGCGCGGGCGATGGCGACGCGCTGTTGCTGGCCGCCGGAGAGCTGACTCGGCCGATGAGTGGCGCGTTCCGACAGGCCGACCATCGCGAGCAGTTTCAACGCCCGCTCGCGGCGCGGGACCGACGAGGTTCCGGCATAGAGCATCGGCAGCGCGACGTTCTCCAGGGCCGTGTAACGGCTGAGCAAATTGAAACCCTGAAAGACGAAACCGAGCTTCTTGTTCCTCAAATGAGCGAGTTCCGTTCGTCCCAGTTTCCCGACGTCCTCGCCGTCAAACAGGTACTTCCCGCCTGAAGGTCGATCGAGACAGCCGAGCAGGTTCATGAGCGTCGATTTGCCGGAGCCGCTGGCACCGACGATGGCGACGAACTCGCCCGCCTCGATGGTCAGCGTGACGCCGCGCAGGGCATGCACCTTCACATCGCCGGTCGAATACGTTTTCTGCACGTCGCGAAGATCGATCATGGTTGCTGCTTGCCAGTTGCCAGTTGCCAGTTGCCAGTTGTCAGTTGCCAGTTGCCAGTTGCGTGTTCTTTACCACTGGCAACTGGCAACTGGCAACTGACAACTGGCAAATTAAAG
>JBBRIK010000112.1:0-9236 GCA_038221045.1 Gemmatales bacterium | reverse complement strand
CGCCGCGCAGCACACGACTCACTCCCATTTTCGGACCTTGTGGATCTTTTTTAGGACTGTTCTTGTAATAGTGGGCGTCGAACCAGTCGAGGCACCACTCCCCGACGTTGCCGTGCATGTCGAACAGGCCGAAGGCGTTGGCTGGGTAGGAGCCAACAGGGGAGGGACGCTCGATAGATGGTCCCTTCGCAGCGTTGCCGTAAGGATAGTTCCCCGCGAAGTTGGTTTGCGTGGAAGAGAGAGAATCGCCGAAGTGGAAGGGAACGTAATCTGTCGCCCTTCCCCGACAGGCATATTCCCACTGTGCCTCGGTCGGCAAGCCATAGACGCGCCCGGCTTTCTGCTCCTCCGGGTGAATCGACAAGGCCTCACAGAACGCTCTAGCCTCCTCCCAGGAAACGTTTTCGACCGGGAAACGCTTCGTGTCCTGCTTCTCGACTTTGGTCTTGGCATGACCAGAAGCAGAATACCAACTGGGGTTGTTGCCCATCACATGTTGATACTCCTCCTGTGTCACCTGAAACACGCCCATGAAGAAAGGTCGCGTGATCTCGACCTCGTGCTGTGGATTCTCGTCGTCACTGCCTTCGCCCTCAGGTGATCCCATGAGGAAGACCCCTGCGGGGATCAGCGCGAGCTTCATGCCGATCGAGTTCACGAGCGTGGGAGCGACCGCCTCTACTCCGGACGCCAGAAGATCACGCACCCGCTCATCGCGCCGCTTCGCAGGCCATTCACGGCGATAGTCAGGCTGATAGAGGAGGCGGACCAGTTCATGGCGTGGATCGTTCCGATCTTCGAGCCAATCGGCCAGCACAGGCCATGTCGTTGCCGCGCTCCGTGGGTCCTCGATGATCGTTTGCAGAAAGGCATCGAGCGTCATCACGACAACCTCAGGTCAGGGCCGCCTCGACCGCGCTTCACTCCACGAACTTCGGTGCGCCGAGTCCCTCGGCCTTTCGCTGCGACTCCGTTGCCGCTTCCGGCTTGCCGAGTTTGCGCTGACAGTGAGCCAGAATGGCCCATACCTCGCCGCTGCCCGCCTCGGACTCCAGCCATGCCTTGCAGACGCCCGACGCCCGCTCGTATTCCCCCTTCTTGACCAGCGACAGCGCCAGCAAGGAGGAGACAATTCCCGTCCCCGGCTCCTCGGTGCGCGCTTTCTCAAGGAACGTCGCCGCCCGCTCGAAATCGTTGAGATGGAAGTTTACCTGTCCCGTCAGGAAGAGTGCCTGGGCGTTGCGAGGTTGCAGCGCCAGGACGTGCTGGCTCACTTCGAGTGCCTTCTCTTTCAGGCCCATTTGCAGCAGACACTCACTCATGTTCTCGAGCATCGGCACATCATCCGGCGCTTCCTTTCTCGCCCTTTCCAGCAGCACGAGTGCGCGCGGCAGAGCGGCGCTGAACGTGGCGGGCTTCCGCTGCGCCGCCCGAACCAGCGCCATCCCCAAATCGCGGTCGGCGTCCGCCTCGCCTCGCCGTCCCTTGTGAAAGAGTTCCAGGGGGATCAACGGGAGATCGAGCGTTTCCGGAGTGGGACTCCTCGGCTGCTTGCGCGGAACACGCAGAATGCGATGATCGGTGACGGCCGTATGAGCGATGTCGGTGTCGTTCAACCGCTTCATGTGACACTCGATGCAGCTATCCGCCTTGCTCTTCTTCAACCGCTCCACGCGCTTGACGCTGCATGGGTGATCCGTCTCGTGACAACTGAGACACTTCTCTCGATGATGGCTCACTTGCTGTTCGGGCAGCAAACGCTCGTGGGGATCGTGACAGGTCGCGCAGCCCAGCCGGCCCGCACTCTTCGTGAAGCATTTGCTCTCAGCCAGTTGCTCGACGTGGCCGACCGCGCGCTGCTTGACGTGGACGTCGGCGGTGGCGACGTACACCGACCAGAACGCGGGCAACGGCAGACCCGGACGGTAATCGAAGACGTCTCGTCCTCGTCGCGGCACCTTGACCTCGCCGGAGAGATGACACTGATGGCAGACGTCCTCGCGCAGTTCCGGCGTCAGGTGCTTCGGATTGACGATGGTGTGATCGGGCAAGCCCTTCACTGGCGCTCTTCGCGAGCGTTCCTCGACGTGCAACTCGGCCGGGCCATGACAGCGCTCGCAGCTAATGGCGGCGCTGGTGAAGATGGGCGTCTCATAGCGATGGCGACTCTGCTCGACGTGCTTGGCCCCGCTGGCATGACAGAAGAGGCACTCCGGAGTAACCGGGCGCAGTTGACCGCTCGCGAAACCGGGCGACAGGTCCCAGCTCCCCTTCTGCGCGAACCAACTGATCGGCGTCTGATAGAGGAAGCCGTCTCGGGCCGTGAAGAAGGAATGGCCGCGATGCCCCGAACCGATGACGTACTGAACCTCACTCCTGCTCGCCGTCACGACCTTGCCCTCCTTGTCCCGATGCTCCTGTTTGTGCCAGACGCGCTGTCCCTGTCGCTCGATCTCGAAGCGGCTGCCGAGCGCCTCGAATGGCTTCTCCGCTCCGAGAGCGTCATTTCGCGAGGCCGTCCAGTCGGCGAGCGTCAGGATGGAGCGCCCCATCGCATGCTGATGGAACTTGTCGCATTCATCGGAGTGGCAAGTTGCGCAAGCAGCATCACCGACGTAGCGGACGTCCGGATGAATGTTGCGATAGGGTCCGGTGTAAGTCCGCCTCGGATCGGCGGGAGGGAGAGGACGGTCCGGCGTGGCCGGACGGCGGAACCAGAAGTATGCCGTCGCCAGTCCCGCGCTCGCGATCAGCAGACAGCACAGGAACCAAGGCGTCGCGCGTCCCCGGCGCGGTCTGGGAGGCATGGTTCGCTCCATGAGATCGGGCTGGAGTCATTCTATCGTGTGATAGCGAGAGTATTCTTGCTCTTGCTCCCCTCGGCCCCGGCTTTGCGGGGACTCGGGGTTCCTCGTTCCCACGCTCTGCGTGGGAACGTGCTATTCGACGCTCTGCGTCGCGTCTGTTCGTAAGACGACGCAGAGCGTCGAAGAAGCCGTTCCCACGCAGAGCGTGGGAACGAGGAATTCTTGCTTGTCGTTTCGCGCTCCGAACGCGAACCTCGTATTGACTTCCCCGGAGGTGTGTTTATCGTCCCGCCCATGGCTGCCCATGAATCGTTGCCGTCTCACGAGGTCGCTGTCGCCGGTTCGCCGGAGGACGGACGAAGCTGGTTCAGCCCGTTCCGCGCCCTGCGCCATCGCAATTATCGTCTCTTCTTCTTCGGCCAGATGATCTCGCTGGCGGGATCGTGGATTCAACTCGCGGCCCTGATGTGGCTGGCCTATCACCTCACCGGCACTTCGCGCTGGCCTGGTCTCGTCGCCGCCGCTCAGATGCTCCCGGCGTTCCTGCTCGGTCCCTGGGGCGGCGCGCTGGCCGATCGTTTGCCGAAACGCCGTCTCGTTTTCTGGACGCAGAGCGCCCTCATGGTCCTCGCCATGGTGCTGGCGCTCATCGTCTACGCCGAGGAAGAGACCGTCTGGCATCTGCTGGCGATAAGCCTGGCTATTGGCGTCGTCAATGCCGTCGATCTGCCGGCTCGCCTATCTTTCCTCGTCGAGATGGTCGGCAAGAAGGACCTGGTCAACGCAGTCGGCCTCAATTCGCTGTTGTTCAACCTGGCGCGGGCGGCCGGTCCCCTACTTTGCCAGATACTGCTGCCGCTGGGCGGAGCGGAGTTGTGTTTCCTTCTCAATGGCCTCAGTTTTGTCGCCGTGCTGGCCGCCCTGGCTCACATGCGCATCGAAAGTCCCGCGCCTCCGCGCGAAAAAACCGCCGGTGGACAGGCGATCGGCGCCGGCTTTCGCTTCGTACTCACTCATCCCGTACTGGTGGTGCTGTTGCCGCTGACGCTGGCCGTCACTCTATTCGGCTGGCCCATCTTGACTCTGCTGCCTGCCTTCGCGGATCGGCAACTCGCCGCGGGAGACACGGGCTACAACGCCTTGCTCAGTGCGCTGGGGGCCGGCGCGCTGCTGGCTGCGTTTGTCGTCGCGGCCTTCGGTTCGTTGGCGCGGCGCTGGTTGTTCATCAGTCTGGGAGTTGGACTCGCCACGACAGGGATGGCGGGCATCTCCTTCGCGACCGATCTGCTGCCAGCCGAGCGATGCGTCGCACTCGTTGGCGCGGGTCTGATCTTCTTCTTCACGACCAGTCAGTCGGTCTTCCAGCTCAGCGCGACCGATCAGAATCGGGGCCGGGTCATGGGCATCTACTCCATCGTTCTGACCGGTGCCAGCCCGCTCGGCAGTCTCCTCGTCGGTCCTGCCGCCGACCGCTGGGGCGAGCCATTCGTCCTTCGCTTCCAGGGCTTTGCCATTCTGTCGATTGCCGTGCTGGCGCTGGTGCTGCGTCTGTGCTGGCGCTGGTGGAAGCGGCCGGAGATGCTCGACGAGACTGCTCCCGCGCCGGTCATCCTGTCCTTTGCCGACGCCGTCAAACGACGCGCGGCCTGACTCCAACCTGCGAAATGAAGCAGGGGAGCGGCCCGTTCAGTTGAAATAGCGATAGCGAATGATACAGAAGAGCGCGTTGAAGGCGTCCTTCAGGCCGATCTTCTTGCCTTCCTCATAGGTCCTTCCCGAGTAGCTGATCGGCACTTCAAAGATGCGCCACGGCCGGTGGTCCTTGCGCCGTTTCGCTACCTTCGCCGTGAATTCCGGCTCGAATCCGAATCGATTCGAGCGCAGTTTCATGTCCTGTACGACTTCGCGGCGAAACACCTTGTAGCACGTCTCCATGTCCGTCAGGTTCAGGTTCGTGAACATGTTGGACAGCGTGGTCAGCATGCGATTGGCCACGGAATGCCAGAAGTACAGCACGCGATGCCGGTCACCGATGAAGCGCGAACCATAGACGACATCCGCCTTGTCCTCGATGATCGGCTGAATCAGCCGGGTATACTCGGCGGGATCGTACTCCAGATCGGCGTCCTGCACGATGATCACGTCGCCGGTGGAATGACGGAACCCTTCGCGCAGGGCCGCTCCCTTGCCCAGATTCTTCGGCTGGAAGAAGACGCGGATTTCCTCGCTTTCCAGCTCCTTGAGGATGGCCCGGCTATTGTCGGTGCTGTAGTCATCGACGATGACGAGTTCCTTGGGCACATCGACGGCCTGGACGCGGCGAATCAATTCGCGAATCCAGCGCTCCTCGTTGAAGACGGGGATGACGACCGAGAGCTTGAAGCCGGGCGGAATCGGATAGATGCCGACGTGCCGGCAGGCGGCCTCGCCAATCAGTTCCTGAAGCACCTCGACGCGCTCGGCGGAGCTGAGCATCCGGATCTGCTGCCGGAAGCGGCTGAGGTGATCGTGCATCGTCATTCCGTCGGTGGTCTCAAGATCCATCATCGGTTCCATCCCCAGACAAACGGGCCAGTCAGATTCTCCAAAGGGATTATCGCATATGAACGGGGAGATGGGTCAAGGCGAATTGACCTGGAGCGTGCCCCTCGTCAATCCGTCAGGGGCTGCCCGGCGCGCACCCCGGACGGAAATTCGCAGCAGGGTGTGTGTGGCGCACGCGCAATGCAACGAAAGATGGCTCTGTCAGTATAGTGGACGGATGATTAGTTCGCAAGGGCCGGCGTTGTCCTGAGTCGTGAAAATCGAGGAGCGCAGCCGTCTCGCGAGTCCCGGGAAAAATCGCGCAGGGTCTGGTATTCGTCTTATAGTCGGGTATCCTAGTAGAAACCCGCTCGATTGTCCGGCGAAGGAGGAGTACCGATGTTCGGCAGGCGCGTACTGATTCTCACAGTCATAGCCCTGGGGCTGGCAACCGTTCCCGTCCGTGCGGTGACGCAGGACGACATTGACGCCGCCATCGCGAAGGGGGTCAAGTCCCTTCAGGCCCAGCAGGGGCGCGATGGCTCATGGAACTACCCCCAGCAAGGTATGTCGCCGGGCGCCACTGCGCTGGCCGGACTTACGCTCGTCGAGTGCGGCGTCAAGATGGACGACGACCAGGTCGTCGGCGCCGCCAACATTGTTCGCAATTCCGCCCCCATCATGACCCAAACGTATACGATCTCCCTCGCCATCATGTTCCTCGACCGTCTCGGCGAAGCCGGCGACGTGCCGCTGATTGAGTCCCTCACGGTGCGGCTGCTCGCCGGGCAGACGGGCGCTGGTGGATGGGGTTACGATTGTCCCTCGATTTCCGATGACGAGGTGGCGCGCTTGCAGACCACCATCAAGAATCGGACCGAGATCAAGGGGGGACGCGATTTGCCCGGCAAGCGAACCACGAAGGACCTTCCCAAGGAGATTCAGGGCCAACTGCAGTCAATTCAGCGTGCGGTCCCGGTCGGCGGGATGCCAGGCGGGATGGCCCCTCCGGGGGGGAAACTACTGATCGCCGACAACTCCAACACGCAGTTCGCATCGCTCGCTCTGTGGATTGGCCGGCGGCACGGCTTGCCCGTGGAGAACGCGCTGGCCCGGATCGACAACCGTTTTCGTCGCGGTCAGAACCGCGATGGCACCTGGGGCTATCTCTCGTCGGGCGGCGGCGGCGGCTTGCCACCCGACATGCTGGCGGCCGGATCGGCGCCAAGTTCCTCGATGACGTGTTCCGCCATTATCGGCCTGACGGTTGCTCATGGCCTGGCCCACGATACCGATGCGAAAAAGGGCAAAGCGCCGTTTGATCCCTCGAAGGACATGGTGCTGGCCAAGGGGCTGCTGGCTCTGGGGACGGGAATCGGCAATCCAGGCGGACAATCCCCGAAGATCAGCAAAGAGAACTTCAACGGCAAGGCGTATTACTTCCTCTGGTCGCTGGAACGTGTCTGCATGGCTCTGAACTTGCAGACGATCGGCAACAAGGACTGGTACAAGTGGGGCGCGGAAGTCCTGCTCGCCAACCAACTGGAGGACGGGAGTTGGCAGGGCGAGTATGGTGAGGGCGGCGCCGACACTTGCTTTGCCTTGCTGTTCCTGCGCCGCTCGAATCTGGTGAAGGATATCTCGACCAGCCTCAAGGGCCGGCTCAAAGACCCCGCTATCGAAACGACACTGAAGTCCGGCGGCATCGGCAGTCTCTCCAACGCGGGCAAGGACCTCAAGTCGGCCCTCGACAAGCAGGACAAGACGCCGGACGATCCACGCTCCAAGGACAAGCCGAAACTGAAGCCGATCGAGTCGGGGAACGATAATTCTCCGGAAGGCAAGCACGCCAAGAAACTCGTCGAGGCCAATGATGGAGAATTCAAGGGCGTTCTGGACGAGCTGCGGGAGGCCAAGGGGAGGGAGTACACCTATGGGCTGGCCCGCGCGATTCCCAGTTTGAAAGGCGAGCCACGCGAGCAAGCCCGCAAGGCTTTGGGAGCTCGCTTGATTCGCCTGACGCCCGATTCGCTGGCCGTGTACTACACCGATGCGGATGTGGAAGTCCGTCGCGCCGCCGCAATCGCTTCCGGCTCCAAGGGACTGCTCGCCCATGTCCCTCTCCTCATCGAGAGGCTGAACGACGGTGAGCCGACCGTGGTAAATGCGGCCGCGAAGATGCTGGCTCACCTGAGCAAAAAGGACTTCGGACCCGAAGCCGGCGCTACCCGTGAGGAACACGACAAGGCGATCAAGGACTGGAAAGCCTGGTGGAAGGAACAGGGCGAAAAGTAATCGTGCGCCGCTTGTGGCTTTGCAGGCCCCTGCAAAGCCGCAAGCAGCGGTATATTCTGACTGCATGAACACATCGCTGTTAAACGAACGCCTCCGCGCCATCGTCGGTCCCGACGCCCTTCTGACCTCTCCGAGCGAGCTCTTCGTCTACGAGTGCGACGCCTACACCGTCGAGAAGAAACGGCCGGACGTCGTCGTCTTTCCCACCTCGACCGAACACGTCGTCCGCATCGTGCAACTGTGCAACGAGCTGAACGTGCCCTTTCTCCCGCGTGGCTCCGGGACGAGTCTCGCGGGCGGCTGTCTGGCCGTCGGCGGCGGCGTAGTGATCTCGCTGACGCGGATGAAGAAGATCCTCGAAGTGAACTATCGCGACCGCTACGCCGTCGTCGAGCCGGGCGTCGTCAACCTGTGGCTGACCAATCATCTGCGCGGACAGAATTATCACTTCGCGCCCGATCCTTCGAGTCAGGGCGCGTGTACGATCGGCGGCAACGCTGCGACCAACTCGGGGGGGCCGCACACCCTCAAGTATGGCGTCACAGTCAATCACGTCCTCGGCGTCGAACTGGTGCTTCCGGACGGCCGAGTCGTGCGAACGGGTGGGCCGGCGGAGGACAATCCGGGTTACGACCTCACCGGCGTCATCATCGGTTCCGAAGGGACGTTTGGCGTCACGACCAAGGTCTGGTGCCGGATCACGCGCAATCCCGAGGCGTATCGCACTCTTCTCGGCGTCTTCGAGACAGTCGATGACGCGACGAACACCATTAGCGACATCATCGGCTCCGGCATCATTCCCGGCGCGCTGGAGATGCTCGATTCGCTGATCCTGCAAGCGGTCGAAGAGGCGTTCCACTTCGGCTTTCCACTCGACGCCGGGGCCGTGCTCATCATGGAGGTGGACGGTCTGGAAGCGGGACTCGAAGAACAGGCGGAACGCATCGTCGGCATTGCTCGCAAGAACAACGCGCGCGAGGTCCGCCGGGCCAATACCGACGCGGAACGGTTGCTGTTGTGGAAGTCGCGCAAGCAGGCGTTCGGGGCCGTCGGCCGGCTCGCCCCGAGCTACTGCACCCAGGACGGAGTCGTGCCGAGGACAAAGCTGCCGCACATGCTCAGGCAGATTCAGCAGATTGGCTTGAAGTACGATCTGAGGATCTGCAACGTCTTCCACGCCGGCGACGGCAACCTGCATCCGATCATCCTGTTCGACGAGCGCGACGCCGATCAGGTGAAGCGCGTGCTGGCCGCGAGCCATGAG
Organism: Gemmatales bacterium; assembly: GCA_038221045.1. GTDB lineage: Bacteria > Planctomycetota > Planctomycetia > Gemmatales > Gemmataceae > JBBRIK01. The sequence goes on along the minus strand of JBBRIK010000112.1, from coordinate 347 downwards.
ATTCTGGACGAGTGCATTCGTCAGGGCGGCAGTGTGACGGGCGAGCATGGCATCGGCGTCGAGAAGCTCGATTTCATGCCGAAGTTGTTCTCGCCGGAAGACCTGTCGATGATGCTGCGCTTGAAGGAAGCGTTCAATCCGTCAGGACTTTGTTCGCCGCGCAAGATGCTGCCGACGGCGGGAGCGTGCATCGAACAAACGCACGCGGGAAGAAGAGCAGCCCTGTGAGGTAAGCGCACTCTCAAGGATAGGACGCGGAAATCCGCCTAATCCCCGTTCATCCGCGTCCCATTCTTCAGAGTGTTCGCTGACTGGGCCGCTCTCTCTCCCTAGATTGACCCTGTCCC
>JBBRIK010000111.1:0-9320 GCA_038221045.1 Gemmatales bacterium | reverse complement strand
GCGCGCCCCGCGGTGTGCGAGGGCGGGGGAAGAAAAGGGAGGGGGAAGAAAAGAGGAACAAATGGGGACATTCATCTGGGAAGAAAAGGGGACATTCATCATTCTCGATATGATGAATGTCCCCTTTTCTTCTTCCCCTTTCCTTCTTTGAGTGAGGCAGAAGCGAGGTGTACGGGATCAAAAGGAATCAGCGGGCCAAGGCACCCAAATGCTCTTGCCCCGCTGATCGTCTCGCGTCCCGTTTTCCGCCGTCGCGAGCGTGCGGCTTGTTCCTGGGCGTCTTCAATGAATGACTTACAGTAAGTTGACTGTCAGTCGGAAGTCCCGCGTCAGAGCGGTTGCGGGTGGCAGTACGAATGCTTCGTCCACCCGCTCCCATTCTGCGGCGGCACGTACGGTCCGACTCGGCGCGTGCGGAAGAGAGCCATGGAACTCCGCGGTCAGCATGTAGAGCCCCTGCGCCAGTGGCACCTCGACACGCTCAATGAAGGGCGGACTCGTACCCGGCAGTCGGCGGACGCTCGGTCGCTGGGAAAATGCGAACGAGGATTCGCCCTTCCCCACCTTGATGAGCCGAGTGCCAATCGGCGTGAGGTGATACTGGGGGAACGCGAAGACCGGCCCGTTCGAGTTTGTCGCGGCGGGCGGGGTGACGGGGTGGGCCTCCCAGAGGGTGACCTTCACTTCGGACTCCGGCGACAGCTCTCCATACGGGCCCTTGGGCGGAAAGTGGATGGTGCCTCGGATCATGGACGGCGAGTTCAACCCCAGCCGCAGAAAACCGATCTGCGCCTGGGTTGGGGCAGTAGTCGCGAACACGGCCGCCACGCTCAGCGCGGCGGTCAACATCAGATGATGTTTCACTTGAGACTCCTCTCGTGCCACTCTTGGTTTCTTCCCCTCACTACTTAATTCGCTCCCAGTCGCCCGATCTTTCGGATTCAGCGACTTCGTCTAAGGAACGTGAGTCTCTCGGAGACTTGCGCACCGAGGTACTCTGGGGCGTTCCTGCGGGGCGGGGCGTCTTCAAGCGGAAATAGGGACGGGCGGCCGTGCCCGGCAGGGCGAACCACGCTGCCGCCGCAAACGCGAGCCACATCCTGGAAAAGTTCATCTGCATCTCCACTTGAGGTGTGCGACGGGGGTTACTCCTTCCCTCGATCAGACGATGGCTTGTTATCTTCTTTCCGCTCGGGCGCCGGCATCGTTTTGAACGGGGGTGCGTAGTAGTAGCCGCCGTCGCCGTAGCCGCCGGGGCTCATGTTGAGCGTGTTCGCCGGGGGCACCAGGACGGTCGTCCCTTCCTTGTAGAGCTGCAAGAGGAAAGGGTCCACCTTCTTGCCGTCCATTGGAGAAGAGAAATGGGGCACAGCTCGTTTCTGGACGTTGAATCTCCTGACGGGAGCCTCTGCAAGGAGATGGTTCCGCGGGGCCTTGATCGGACTGTGGGCTCACGAAGCGAAAGCGTGTTCCGGCAGCAACACCCCAGCGCGCACGGAGCGCTGCCGAATTTGCTCCAGCGCGGTCAGTTGTTCGAGGGCCGGTTTACTTTTCCCCGACTCCCAGGACTCTACTTCGGCAGCTTCAAGATGGAGCATCGCCGCCAACTCATCCCGGCCCAAACCCAGAGCATCGCGCAGGGTCCGCAGGCGCCCCGGCGTCGTGTTCGCCGGCAGAGGCGATAGGAGGGCGCGCAGGCGGTCGAGCAGATGGATGGCAGGCGGCTGCAGGATGACCTCGCCGGTCAGCGGATCCGTTTCCGCCGACCCGGCAGGGAATTCCACGGCGAAGTATCGGCCGTCGGGAAGCCGGGCAACGAAAGGCTGGGCTGGCATCGGTCATTCCTCCCAGTGAATCGTGATGAAACGCACGCGACCGTCTTCTCGTAAGGCAACGACCACGCCAGCGGGCGTTCCGTCCGCCGCTTTGCCCCAGATCCGCCACTTCGGCCAACCATGGACTTCGGCCACGAAAAGGTGTCGGGAACCGTTGTCGCAAGAGAAAACAGATAAGCAACTTACGGCTCGACGTCACCAACCTCCATTTCCGGCTCTCATGAAGGTGAACACGCGACAAGAAGAACAGGGGATGCAACAAGCCGTGACCGAGTACTTCTTGCCTCCCCTTTTCTCTTCCTCTGTTTTCCTCTGCATCGCTCCATCCGCCTCAGATCTCGCACTCACAACGGAGGCCCATGACCAGTGCGTTCGTCATCCTCGTCCCAGTCCGCTTCCTCTTCGCGTCGTCGCCGCTCTTCTTCTTCCGCCTCGTCCTGTTGTCGCCGGCGCTCCTCGTCTTCTTCCTCTTGTCGGCGGCGCTGGTCCGCTTCCTCTTGCTGTTGGCGGCGCCACTCTTCCTGAAGTCGCCTTTCCTCGTCCTGCTCGTCCTCCTGCCGCCGTCCCTCGTCTTTCTCCTCCCGCGTCTGTTGCTCGTCGAGGTCATCCTGCTGGCGTTGCCACTCCTCTTCCTCGTCTTCCTGCTCATCCTCCTCGACAGGCGGCCCCTCTTCTTCGTCTATCTTCTCATCCTCCTGATCCCAACCGTCGTCAGGCAACATTTGCTTGCTCCTTTCACGGTTGTACTCAGCCATACGACTCGCACCTGATTCTATCGACTGGCGGCCGTTAATTCACCTTGATGCGCTGAACCGCCGCCCGGATGGGCGCCGTCATGTCGTCGGCGTGGCCGTTCTCCAGCATGTGCGAGAGCCAGGCCCGCTGCTTGTACTCGTGTCCGTCCATTTCGACCGTGACGACGATCTCCACATTTCCGTAGCTGGTAATCTCCTCCAGGAACTGGTTGTCCGCATCGTCCGAGTAGCCCTTCGGATCGACGTAGGAGGGGTCGTCCAGGTAATAAGGGACCCCTCTGATCTCCCTGCCCCGCGGTGTTTCCAGGAACACGTCGGGACCGATAAGGTGTCAGGAACCGTTGTTGTAAGATCAATTAAGAAAACAACTTACGGCTCCTGACACCTTTTCGGCTCCGAGAAGGTATTAGATAAGCTACGAGCAGCCGACCAAGGCGGAAAAGGCACGAAAAACGACATCCTCAAGGCATTGGGGTTATTGAAGAGAACGGCAAAGCGACGAGGTTAGGGTAAGAGATCAAGCAGCCTTGCGCCGCGCTCTAACTTCTCGCAGATATCTCGATTGCGCATTGATGCAAGCGAATGAGTGGCGTACAATCCCTGATATGAGAATGATCGTCGTCCAACTCAACTCCCACAAACACTACGGTGCTCATGGAACCCTCCAACTTTGACCGCGATGCTTGGCAAGAGCTAAGACAGACAATCAGGGACAGCGACTCTCAGTCGCTGACAAGCTTACTGTCAAAACACCCAGAATTGGTACGGCATCATACGAGCTTGGACTCGCTCTTGCACCTTGCAGCGTATGAAGGGCATCGCAATGTCGTTCAAACACTAATCGACTTAGGAGCTGACATCGACTTGGATATTGAAGATTGTGGCACGCCGCTCGATGAGGCTGCGTCGCAAGGTCATTTTGAAGTCGTTCAATACTTGGTTGAACGGGGAGCGAGTGTGATTACGCCTCGGCCGGAAAGAAACCCGTTATTCGGAGCCATTGACAGTGGCCGTGCTGACATTGCAACGTTTCTTCTCGATACTGGTATCGATCCTCACGTCGTTTACCGGGGCGAAAGTGGAGGTCTCAAGAACGCGCTGTCATACGCTCTGGAAGATGGACAGACCGAGATCGCCGATCTACTGACTAAGGCCGGTTGTCACTTGCCGATCGAGGGTATCGATAAGCCAATATCGCTGCTTGAGAAGAACCCTGCACCCACCGGCGTACCCTCAGGCACCCACGAACAAATCATCGCTCGCATGACCACACTGTTTGGCCCAGTCGATCCGCTGGCCCTCCAGGAACTCATTCCAGTCCACGAGGACCTAGAAGTCGCGATCCATCGGATTCAGCCCAACGATCGGCATCCTTGCCTGACTCTTTTTACGACCGGGATGAGCGACCGGCCGATGAACGTTCCCAAAGGGGAGGGTGCATTTCAATATGCCGAACTCATCATGCATCTGCCTGCAAGTTGGCGGACGGACTCTTCTGCAGCAAAGAGCGACAAGTGGAGCTGGCCGCTCCGCTGGCTACGAAAGGTTGCTTATTACCCCCATATTACAGATACGTCGCTCAGTGGTCCTTGTACGATTATTACGCCCTCTGATCCCCCCGTACCCCTCGGACCAAACACGAAGCAGACTTGCTTGCTCCTGATTGCTGACTTCAGCGATTGGAGTCCGATGGTACTCGACGACAAGAGGCATGTTCACTTCTATACTGTTATCCCACTTTACACTGAGGAACGCGATTTTGAAAAACAACATGGAATCGCGCCACTCTTACAACGCTTGGAGGAACAGGGCTACACATCGGTAGTCAGCGTCAATCGAGCTAACGTCGCTACTGAATAGTTGGTCGTAGCCAGGCGAGAAAACGGACCAGAAACAGTGTCGGCAAAGATAATGAGCAAAGAAACTGGGTCACAAAGTACAGGGCCGAAAATGTGTCAGACACTATGAAAGGAGGCATCGGCAAAACGGGCCGCTGCCGGTAAGCTCCGTCCAGGACAACAGACTCAGTAGATTCCGTTTTAGCCGAGGACGAATGGCAGTCATGGTGACAAACGCAAGGTCCTTCCTGATAATGACTTGTACAACCAAGATCACCCCAGGAGGGAGGCGAATAAGGGGTCAGACCCGAATGGCACTGTCGTACGGGCTGGAATCGACGTAAGTCCTTATTTTTCGTCAGGCAGATTGACGTAAGTCCTTATATTTCGGTCCAGCACCCCACCCAGGACAGTGCCATTCGGGTCAAACCCCGAACCAAATTCGTAGCGAATCAAATTTGGATCGGGGTCTACTCCCTTTGCCTGGCCCTTGAAAATCGTTTTTCAGGACAAGACGTCATCGGGTGAAAGGCGGTCCTGTGCGACATGGCGTACGCGGAGGATGTTCACCGTGTCTCCCTCGATGGTAAAGAGAATGCGGGAGGCAAAGAAAAGGGGTCAAACCCCGATCCAAATTGGATACGCTCTTGGATCGGCCCGGGTAGAAGGAGCGCATTGCTGCGCCCCTTCCCCCTCAGAACCGTGCTTGCGACTTGCACCGCACACGGCTCAAGCAAGCTACTAACTAACTCAGGCATCAGCGCTGCATTCGGCGGTTCTTTCTCCACTCCGCCGTCTTCTGCTGGTGGCAATACAGATGCAGCAGTACCCGGTTACCGTAAGAGTCCGATCCACCATCGTCCCTGGCGGTCTTGTGATGGCGCTCCAACGGCTCTCCGTTGAACAGGTCCATCATTCAGACCGGGCAAACCCGGCGAAGCCGGACTCCAACGGGGTTTCCACGTTCCGCACTGACGAGATGCGTTCGGGTAGGATGCCATCTCTGCTCCGGGGCCGTCTGGTGTCCTTGCGGGACCGCGAACGGTCCTGCTTCAATGCAGATCAAACCGGTCTGCATCCTTGGCCCAACATCGTCGCATTAGCCATCTTCCATGCAGCGACGACCAAGGGTAACGGAGCCTCAACGATGATTCACTTGCGTTCATCCCTCCGAACTTCCCCTAGCCCGGCTCTCCCGTATGGCTCGGGTCGGCCTTGGACATTTCCCCTTGCTATGCAGCAGTTCGTTACCTAAGCCGCCCATTGGGGCAGGGACTGTTGTGGACACTCAACTGGGTAGGAATCATCTCCTTTACCACTCATCAGTGCGACCTCGTGTCGCAAGGTTTGACCCCTTTTCTTCCCCGCTCTTGCTTTGGTTCCCGACACCGACAGGCAATCGCCAGCGATTCTGTGAATAGCGCCAGACGCGGCACGTCGAAACGCGGATGCCTCTCCTTCAGGTCCCATAACTCAAGGCGATGGCCGCCCGTCGTCAGGGCGAGCAGTTTGATGGGTCTCGGTGTCTGATACCTCGCGGACTCCCTTCACGCTGCAGAGACGAACCGGCCGTGAGGCGGGGGCGACCGGCCCACCTCCTGCTCCCGGCGGTCGTGCGGAGACTCAGTCCTTACTCTCGGCCTTTTTGCGCAGGGCAGCGACGTCGGCCCAGAGTTGCTGCCAGGCTGTACGCTCCTTCTCGGTCAGGGCGGCCAGAAACCTGTCATCGCGCACGGTGGACAGGTCCGGGTCCTGTTGCCAGTAGCCCAACCTGTCGCGGGTGGACAGCCGGGCCTGGGGAGTCTTGTCTTGGAGGGTGCCGTGGGCCTTGAGATCAGCTAGAAGCCAATCGAATGCGAGTTTGCGTAGGCGAGTCTGTTCCTTGTCGTCGAGCTTGGCAGCGTCGGTGCCCTTGCCTGCCGCAGCGAGGGTAGCGGCAGAGGCGGCCTTGTAGCGGTATCCGGCTTGCAGGTCGTCGGCCAGTTTAACATCGGCGCGGAAAGCATCAGCAAAGAAGCCGACGGCAGCGTGGGGGTGTTCCTTGTAGGACGCGCAGTAGACACCGAGTTCGATCTGCTCCCGCGGGCTGGCAGGCTTCACTTTTCCGGCAAGGATATCGACCAGCCGGCGGTCCTGTTCCAGCAGCCGTTCGGCTCGCCGCAGATTGTTGCGGAAGACGGGATGGTTCGGCCACAGTTGATCGGCCTTGCCAAGGGCGGCCACGGCCTCCTCCAGCTTCTTCTGCGCCAGCAGGACGTTTCCCAGGCCGTTGTACACCCAGGCGGAATTGGGGGCGAGGTCGATGGCCTTGCGGTAGGCAGTTGCCGCTTCCTCCAGCTTCTTCAGATCAGCCAGGGCGTTCCCGAGCCCCCAGTACGCATCAGGATCATCGCGATTGAAGGCGATGGCCTTGCGGTAGGCGGTCGCTGCTTCCTCCAGCTTCTTCTGCTTGTACAGGGCGTTGCCGAGATTGTAATGTCCCATGGCGTCATGGGGCTTGAGTTCGATGGCTTTCTGGTACGCAGCCACCGCCTCGTCCAGCTTCCCCTGTGCAGCCAGGGCGACTCCGAGGTTGATGTAGGCCTCGGCAGAATCGGGCTTGAGGTCGATGGCTTTCCGGTATTCCACCACCGCTTCCTCCCACTTCTCCTGCCTGACCAGGGCGTGGCCCATGTTGTAGTGCGCATCGGGCTCATGGCGATTGAGGTCAATGGCCTTGCGGTAAGCAGCCAGCGCCGCGTCCAGTTTATTCTGTTGAGCCAGGACAAGGCCAAGGTTGTAATGCGCTTCGGCCAGCCGGGGATTGATATCGATGGCTTTCTGGTACGCAACCACCGCCTCGTCCAGCTTCTTCTGTTGAAACAGGATGACGCCCAGACCAATGTGCGGCCCGGCTATGCTGGAGTTGAGGGCGAGGGCCTTGCGGTACGCGGCCGCCGCCTCTTGCGGCTTCTGCTGCTCGGCCAGGACCGTGCCGAGGTTCATGTGGACCTCGGCGTCCCTGGGAGAAAGGGCGAGGGCCTTGCGGTAGGAGGCCACCGCCCTGTCAATTTTCTTCTGCTGAAGCAAGGCGTTGCCGAGGTAGAGGCGCAGCTCGGGGTGATCCAACTCGTCGGCCCCAAGTTTCTCCAGGACCGCCTCGGCTTCTTCGGGACGCCCCGTCTTCATCAACATCCGCGCCAGTTGCACCCCCAGACGCGAGTCTCTGGCCCTGGCGGCCCGGTAACATTCGGCGGCCTCGGCGAAGCGCGGCGGTTGCTGGTATTCCAGGAACGTACCCAGTTTGCTCAGCAGGACAATCTCTCCCGGCCTCTCCACGAGGGCGGTGCGAAGGATCTGTTCTGCCGCTCGATTCTCCTTCGCCTCGAGGAGGGTGTCCGCCAGCGCTACCATGCCCAGCACGCTCTCACGCCTGGGGTCCAGGGTGCGGGCAAGTTCGCGTAGACGATCCAGATGCTTTTCGAGTCGGCCTTCCGCGCGAAGCCGTCGCAGTTCTCGGCGAGAAGCGTTGGGGTCGAGCGCGTCAGCCAGTGTCAGCAGCTTTCGCCAGCCAGCCTCCGGTTGATTGCGTCGTTGCCGGTCGCGGAACCAACTCTCCAGACCTACCACCACCTGGCCGATTACTGGCCGGGGCTGCTCGCCGATGCGGCGGGCCAATTCCTCTGATGGCTCCGCATCCACGTCCACGCCCCAGGCGCGGAATGCCGTTGCGTACCGCTGCTCGGCCGATAACTCGGCCAGCACCATCGCCTGACTCGCCGTATCGGAGCGATACGACCGAAGATCGCGAGGCTGGGACACCTCCAGCAGGGCCACGACCAGCGTGGCGTTCTTTTTCGCCTGGGCAATCTTGCTCTCGATCTCCACAATCAGGGTTTCGGCTTCGGCGCGAATGGCCTCGCTGACCTCGCCTTCAATGGAGCGCTGAGCCAGTGCCAGGCTCTCGGCAAGGCCTTGCTCGTCCGTATTGTCCCACGCTTCCCTTTGAAGAACGCGGCCCTGTCCGAGCAGTTGTAAGGCCCGATCGTCGATCCGCTGCCGGCGCGCTGCCGCGTCCACCCCCTGCTGATGCACGAGCCAGGCACCTGCCCCGCCGGCCACGACGAGCAGCAGCACGGACATCGCCAGCCCCAGCGTCAGCCTCCGTGCCCGGCGCTCGCCCGCTACCCGCACTTCCGCCGCCGCCCGCTCCATTTCCGCTTGCCGCGCCCGCTCCTCGACCCCGGCCAGGTAAGCCTCAACTGACTTCGCCACCTGTCCGGCGTCACGCGGCCGATCCGCCGGCTCCGGCGCCAGGCAACGCTTCGCCAGGCCGATCAGTTCCTCATCGGCCCCACACTTCGCCAGCCGGTTCAGGGCGTCGGTCAACTCGGCGCGGCGGGCCAACCGCAGGACGGTCATCCCGTCCGCTCCGGTGTAGGGCGGACTTCCCGTAAGCACCTCGCAAAGCATGGCCCCAAGGCTAAAGACGTCGCAGCGCTCGTCGAGCCGATCGAGCTCGCCCAGCGCCTGTTCGGGAGGCATGTAGGCCGGCGTTCCCAGCACGTCGCCTTCCTGGGTCTCCGCGCTGCCCGAGTCTGTTCGCGCCACCTTGACGATGCTGGGGAGACTCGCCTCTGCGTCGATTCGCACCGTCTTCTCTTGCTCGCCGGGAGACCGCAGCACCTTGGCGAGTCCCCAGTCCATGACCTGTACTTCACCGAAGGCGCCCACCATCACGTTGGCAGGCTTCAGGTCACGGTGGATCACGCCGCGCGAATGGGCGAAGGCCACCGCCTGACAGATCTGCTCGAAGATCTTCAGGAAGCGCGGCCGCTCGTGCGCCGGGCTGCTCCGCTCATTCAGCAGTTTCGCCAGCGTCACGCCCTTGACGAGTTTCATGGTGAAGAAGG
>JBBRIK010000110.1:0-9411 GCA_038221045.1 Gemmatales bacterium | reverse complement strand
GTGTTTTTTGCGTTCATGCCAAAACTGTTACGCCTTCGCCGCACCGAATAGTTGATGCCGCAGCCAGCGGAGTGTCGGCCCCACGAGACGCGTGATGACCCCCTCGGCTTTCTTCTGGGGCACGTTCTCCAATGCCTGACGCACTTCCTCTTCGTCGTGGGGACCCAGGATGGCACCCAGTGCCAGTGCCATCCCCGTCAGTTCGCCCTGGCCGCTTTTCCCCGTCTTCGCTTTCCACTTGCCGAACGCCGATTCCAGCACCTCGCTGCTGCCCGCCAGCGTCTCCCCTGCGCATGCTTGACGCACGTTCTTCGCGACATACGCGCGCATGTGTCCCCGGACCATTTGCGTTCCCGTGCCCGCGCTCAGGACGCCCCAGTCCTGCTCCAGTTCTGCCGGCGTCCCTGCATGCAACCCATGCAGACGCACGCGTTGGATCGTTTTCTCGACCACGTCATACTGTTCCAGCCACCCCGCCAGATCCGCAGCGTATTCCAACAACCACCCATACCTTTGCTGCGCGCGCTCATGGGGACGCTCCCGCTGCAACAACGGCAGCCGCCGCCGCGCGAAGCGCAGCAGGGGCCCGACGTTCATGAACCGCGCCTGGTTCCGCAACGTCGGCGACAACAGAAAGGCATCGGCCGTCTGACGCAACTGCTGATTGGTTTGTCCAAACCGTTGCAACAGTTCCCCCCAACGCGGCTCTCTTTCCCAGCGATTTTCCAGCACGTTGGCCCCATAGTGCGCGATGTCGCCCACCGCTGCGATGTTTGCATGACGCTGCTGAAAATGCGCGATGCCCTTGGTCAGATCTCCCGCCTGATCCGACACAATCAAACGCGACGCTCCGGTCCGCAGGGTAGCTTTCTCGAGTTCGGCATCGACGAGGTACTGATTGGACTGGTCCATCGGTACAAGGGCGATCAGACGCAGATCCGCCAGAGACAAACAGCGCTGCCCGAAGGGGACAGCCGACAGGGGACAACCCACGATGAGAAAGAGCTTTTTCCCGCCGCATTGGATGGTGTGATCGATGATCCATAACCAGGGCACGTCCTGAGGCAAGGGGCGGAGCAAGGCAGCGCAGCCCAGACGCAGCACCCAGGCGCGAAGGGTCGTGAACGAAGGAACGGGCAACTCCAGGTGAAAATGGCGGACGAACACGGCGAAGGCGGCGACGGCACCACGCAGCGAAGCGCCCGTTTCGAGGAAGAGATCGACGAAGAACGAGACGAGAGAGCAGGAATACTGACCGCCGCGCGGGGGCGGCGCGAAGACATCCGGCACGGTCAGTTTTTTTTGGCGTCGTCTTGGAGTTGGGCGTTGTCAGAGCGTGCCTGCGTGAGTTCCGCTTGCATGCACTGGAGTTGCCCTTGGAGTTGCTGGAGTTGCTGCTCGGCCGTCAGAGCGCGGTCTTTCCAACGCCGGCGACTGAGAGCCAGATCGCGGCTGTGGATCTTTTCCTTGCGATACAGGCGTTTGCGGGCGGTGGCCTTGGCCTTCCACTGGTCGCGACTGCGGACGAGTTTGGGGATGAGAATGCGCGGCGGCGTGCGGAAATCGCTGGCGGGGGTTGTCTCGGAGGGACGGTCCATGTCTGAATCCTTCTTGGTGTCCGGTGAACCGATTGTTGTATGAATACACTCGGTTCAATTTCCCGTGTCAAGCCCAACTTCCGATCGCGCCACCCCTTCAGGGCTAAAGAACATCCCAAAAAGGGATGGCTACTGCCAACTGACAGGGTTTAGACTCTGGCGCGGGTTGGACGGCAACCATGATCTTTTTCTTTCTTCAGCCCTGAAGGGGCGCCAGTCAATAGCCAGGTGGCGTAAGCCCCTGGCGTCCGGCCTGGCGTTCGGCCCCTGCCGTCCTGTGTCAACCCTGGCGTCCGACCCCCTGGCCTTGGACGTCAACTCCTGACGGGCGCACGACATGGTTTGCAGACCCGATTTAGGAGTGCCAAGGAGTTACGGCGAGGGCGTCGAAGAATTTCGAGGGTTGGCGCAGCGATCATCAGTGAGAGTGTTGACGCAACTTGCTTCATGAATTCGAGTTCCATCGACAGACTGAAATGCCTGCCTCGCCCTTGCGCAAACCATGTCGTGCGCCCCAAAGAGGCAAAGAGGCTCACGGCGCGGCAGCTTCTTGACTCCGGCAAGGGTTTCGATCAACATACACTCCATATCCCGCCTCGCTGCCTTCTCGCTTGTCTGCCTCCGTTGGAGCGATCCATGACAAAAGCTTCTCTCCTCGCTCTCCTCGCTTTTTCCGGCCTCCTCCATGCCGGCGAGCCGAAGCTCGACGTCTTTCCGGACAAGATTATCCTGCATGGCCCACGCGCCCAGCAACAGATCGGCGTCCTCAAGCAACGCGAACGGACTCGGTCCGCCGTCTACTCCATCGCCAATCCGCGGATCGCCAGCGTCGATAAACGGGGTATCGTCCGCCCGCTGGCCGATGGCGAGACGACCCTCACTATCGAAGTAGAAGACGATAAGGCGACGCTGCCTGTCGTCGTCAAGGGGACCACGGCCGACGCGCCGGTCAACTTCACGCGCGAGGTCAATCCCATCCTGGTCAAGACCGGCTGCAATAGCGGCGCGTGTCACGGCGTCCAGCATGGCCGAGGGGGATTCAAACTGTCGCTCTTCGGCTTCGATCCGGAGGCCGACTATCCGCAGATCATTCAGTCGGCCGAGGGGCGGCGCGTCGTGCTGTCCGATCCTGCACGCTCGATCCTGCTGCTCAAGCCGACGCTCGCTCTCGAACACGGGGGCGGCGAACGCTTCAAACTCAACTCGCCCGAATACGGCATCATCAAGGGCTGGCTCGAAGACGGCGCTCCCGCTCCCGTTCGCACCGATCCCACCGTCAAGAGCTTCGAGGTCTGGCCCGCGCATCGCCTCATGACGCCCGGCGAGAAGCAGCAGATCCTCGTCCGCGCCCTCTGGAGCGATGGCCAGGTCAGCGACATCACCAACGTCGCCCAGTACGACGCGCTCAATGAGTCCGTCGCCGCCGTCGATGCTGGTGGCGTCATCACCGCGAAGAGTCCCGGCGAGACGCACGTCATGGTCCGCTTCATGGGACAGGCAACCGTTGTGCAAGTCACGCTGCCCTATGCGAAACTGGCCTCGTCTCTCGATTTCAAATCGACCAACGTCATCGACGAGAAACTCAAGAAGAAGTGGCAGGAACTCGGCCTGACGCCGTCGGGCCTCTGCACCGATGAAGAGTTCCTTCGCCGTCTCTACCTCGACGCCATCGGCACCCTGCCCGAGCCGAAAGAGGTCCGCGACTTCCTGGCCGACATAGCTGCCGACAAGCGAGCGAAGGCGATTGACCGGGTGCTGGATCGGCCGGAACTGGTCGATTTCTGGGCGTACAAGTGGGGCGATCTGCTGCGGATCAATCGCGAGACGATCCAGGACAAGGGCATGTGGAGCTTCCACAACTGGGTCCGGGCCGCGCTCCGCGACAAGAAGCCGCTCGACGCCATGGTGCGCGAGATCATCACCGCCGAGGGCAGCACCTTCACCGAGGGGCCGGCCAATTACTTCACGCTCTCGCGCGGCCCGACCGAACAGGCCGAGACGACGGCCCAGTTGTTCATGGGCGTCCGTATGCAGTGCGCCCAGTGTCACCATCATCCGTTCGAGAAGTGGACGCAAGACGATTACTATGGCCTGGCCGCGTTCTTCGCTCGCCTGGGGACGAAGAACAGTCAGGAGTTCGGCCTGTTCGGGCGCGAGACGGTCATCTATCTGAAGGACGCTGGCGAGGTCAGCCATCCGCGCAAGGGCGGCGTCGTCAAGCCGCGCGCCCTCGACGGCCCGGCGATGGACGATCCCTTCGACCGCCGCCGCAAGCTGGCCGAGTGGCTGACGCAGCCCGACAATCCGTTCTTCGCGCGCAACCTCGCCAATCGCTTCTGGGCCTACCTGATGGGTCAGGGACTTGTCGAGCCGATCGACGACATGCGCAGCACCAATCCGCCGAGCAATCCCGAGTTGCTCGACGCTCTCGCCGCGGAGATCGTCGCCAGCAAGTTCGACCTGCGGGCGTGTCTCAAGTTGATCCTGTCATCGCGGGCCTATCAACTTAGTTCGCAGGCGGTGGAGGGCAATCGGGCAGACCTGGGTAATCGCTTTCACGCGCGGTTCACGATCAAGCGGCTGACGGCGGAACAGATCGCCGACGCGATCGACCTCGTTACCGGAACGCGTGAGAAGTACGCCGGCCTGCCGCTGGGTACTCGGGCCATTCAGTTGCCGGACACGAAGGTGCGCAGTTTCCTGATGGACACGTTTGGGCGGCCGGCGCGCCGAATCACCTGCGAATGCGAGCGCACGACGCAGCCGAACATCGCGCAGGCGCTGCATCTGCTCAACGGAGATTTCCTCAATCGGAAGATCGCGGCGCCGACGGGCCGCATTGAGGGACTGTTGAAGAGCAAGACGCCAAGTGTCGCGATTGTCGAGGAACTGTTCCTGGCGACCCTGTCACGGCTACCGAAGGCGGACGAGCTGAAGCGTGTGCAGGACTTCGTGAAGACCGCGCCGTCGGAACGCGAGGGGTTGCAAGACGTGATATGGGCGTTGCTCAATGCCCGGTCGTTCCAGATGAATCAGTGATTGACCTGCCGCATGGCGGAGGAAGACGCTACGCCGCAAGCGGAAGAGGGGACCGCGCATGATCCGGACCATCGCGCTCATTGTGATGGGGGTAATGGGGTTTAACGCCGGCGCTCAGACGCCGACGTACTGGCAGGACGTTCGTCCCGCCCTGCGCAAGCATTGTATCGCCTGTCACAATGTGCGAAACGTCAACGAAGTGGACCTCTCCGGCGGACTCACACTCGATAGCTATGAGTCCTTCAAGCCCGCTGCGAAGAAACCCATCATTCACGCCGGCAAGAGCGCCGAGAGCGCCCTGATCAAGCGCATCCTCAGCAAGGACGACAACCTGCGGATGCCGCCCGGAGACGCGAAGGTGCCCGAGGAGGCGGTCGCCCTGCTCCGCCGCTGGATCGACAGCGGCGCTGCCGAAGGCAAGAAACCCGAGGACACCGGCCCTACCATCACGACGCCCGGTCCGAAGCGGCGCAAGCTGCTCGTCTCGCTGCCGACGTCCGCCGTTCCGCCGGCGGGAATCCTCGACGCGGGCAAGCCCGACAAGCTGACGCTGAAACTGCGCATCGGCCCGCTGTCGCCGATCACTGCCGTCGCCTTCAGCCCGGATGGCAAGCTGCTCGCGGCGGGGAGCTATGGCCGGGTCAGCGTCTGGGACCTGGCGAGCGTGCGGCCCATCAAGGCGATGACCAATGTCCTCGGCACAGTCAACGATCTGAAGTTCAGCCCGGATGGGACGCTCCTGGCCGTCGCCGGTGGACTGCCCTCGGCGCAGGGCGATCTGCGGCTGTTCGAGGTCGAGACCTGGAAACTGAAGACCGTTCTGCGCGGGCATGACGACGTCGTCTCCTCGGTGGCGTTTCGGCCGGACGGCAAGAAACTCGCCTCGGCCAGTTTCGACAAGAGCGTGCGCCTGTGGGACCTGACGACGCTGAAGAACGAGGCGATCCTGGATCCACACTCGGATTTCGTCTATGCGGTGGCGTACAGTCCGGACGGCAAATGGCTGGCCACGGCGAGCAAGGACCGCACCGTGAAACTGATCGAGGCCGACACGCACAAGGGTCTGCTCACCTTTAGCGGGATGTCGCTCGATGTGCTTGCCGTCGCCTTCAATGGCGATGGCACGAAGGTGATATCGTCGGGATATGAACCGGCCCTGTCCTGGTGGAACACGAAGACGGCAGTGCGCGAGAAGCCCACGGGGGGGCATCGCGTCGCGGTCCACGAGTTAGCCGTCAGCAAGGATGGCAAGACGCTCGCGTCAGCGGGAGGCGATGGGAACGTGATGCTCTGGGACGGCAAGGCCGGGACGCCTCTTCGCACATTGCCGGCGGGATCGCTGGTGTACGCCGTCGCCTTGGGGCCGGACACACGCCTCGTCGCGGCAGGGTCTTACGATGGTTTCGTTCGTCTCTTCGAGGCGAAGACAGGGCGGCATCTGCTGACACTGCTGGAGATTGCCGGAGCGAGCGTGGGCGAGGGCGAGGGCGATTGGCTGGCGCTGACGCCGGAGGGATACGCAACCGGGAGCAAGACGCTGCGGGAAGCGAGCGAGTGGCAGATAGCGAATCGCGCCGTACCTGGGGCAGCGGTGTGGAAGGCGCTGGGCAAGGCGGACGTTGTCGGCAATGCGATTCGCGGTCAGACGCTGCCCCCGCCGCTGTTCGCGAAATGAGCGGCTTCGCTCTGTCACTTCACTGCTTCCAGCCCAACCGCCTTTGCCGTGGCGAGGATCTGCGACCAGGTCTTTTCATCCACGTCGATTCCTTCGCGGAGCCGTTGCGTCCGAGTCCGTTCCTCAATCTCTCCCGGCATCAGGATTTCGCCGTCTCGCGTCACCTTGGAGGAACTCTTTACCCAGGCGATGAAGCGGTTGATCTCGGCCGCGAAGGCCGCATCGGTCTGGAAGCAAGAACCGTCGAGGATTATCGAAAACATTCCGTTCACCACGCGGTTCGCATTCGCGGGGTTGCTGCATCCGCCGCCCGTCAGAGCGCCGGCGAACACCTCACAGAGGACCGACAGGCCGTGTCCCTTGTGGCCGGCGATGGGCAGGATAGCGCCGGGCGGGTCGGCGTAGAACACCTCCGGATCGGTCGTGGGTTGCCCGCTGGAATCGATGATGCAATTCTCCGGTAGCGCTGCGCCCTTGTTCAGGGCCACGCGAATTTTCCCCTCCGCGAGAGTGCAAGCCGACATGTCGAGGATCATGGGCGACGCACCCGGAACGGGGATGCCGGCCGCGATCGGGTTGGCGGAGAGACGCCGATTGATGCCGCCGTGCGGCGCAACCAGGATGCCAGCTCCCGTCGTGTTGACGAAATGCAGCGAGAGCTTGCCCGCCTGGGCCGCCATCAGAGGCCAGTCGCCGATGCGACCGAGATGGCCTGAATTCCGCAGGGCGATGACGGCCACGCCGTGACGGGCGGACTTCTCGATCCCCAGCCGCATGGCCTGCTCGCCGATCGTCTGGCCGAAGCCGAACTGACCGTCAAGGACCGCGATGGCGTCGTTCTCGAAGACGATTTCCGCCGTGCGATTGGCAAGCACCTTGCCGTCGCGCAGCCATTGAACGTAGGAGGGAATGCGGATGACGCCGTGCGAATCGTGGCCAACCAGATTGGCTTCGACGAGATGGGACGCGATGCGTTCGGCTTCCGCCGGCTGGCAACCGGCCGCATGGAAGATGGAGATGCTCAGTTCGCGCAGACGGTCATGTTGGAGCTTCATGGTTGCACTCGAATAACGATTTCGGTTAGCCGCAACGCGGAGTCTTCGGAGCGGAGCGCGTTCTGCGGCGTGTGACAGGAGGCCGGCACTAGTCCGGTGCATCCACCGGCTGCCAGGGCGACCTCCGCCACATAGATGTCGCCACGCGAATCGACCCAGATACCGTGCGGGGCGAAGAAGTCGCCGGCAGCACAGGGGTTCTCGCCTCCGCCCCAGCGGGCATGAAGGACGCCATAGCGGTCGAAGATGCTAACCCTTCCGCCGGACTCGCCAGCTTTCGCGGAGCCGGTGCCGGGCCAGCGGCCCGCGCGAAATCCCAGTTCGGCGACGTAGATCCATCCGGCCTGACGATCGAGGAACACCTGACACGGACGGGCCACGTCGGTCCACTCTCCGCAGTAGACGCCGTCCGCCGTGAAGAGTTGCACCCGGCTGTTCTCGCGGTCGGCGACGTAAACGGTCCCATCGGTATCGACGGCCAGACCATGTGGGACGTGGAACTGGCCGGGACCACTCCCTGGTTCGCCCCAAGATTGCAACAGCCGGCCATCGGGGGTGAAGCGATGAATGCGGGCGTTGCCGTAGCCGTCGGCGATGTAGAGGTCTCCCGACGGCTCAAGGGCCAGGTTCGTCGGATAATGGAACGGCGGCCCGGCTCGCTCGATCGTGCGGTAATCGACGCTCGTTGCCCCGGTGTCCGAAGGCTGGCCCGTGCCAAGGGTCCAGAGCAGTCTTCCCTCGGGCGTGAAGGCGCGGACCGTATGGCCGAAATCGTCGGTACAGTAAACGGTGTCGTCGGGTCCGATGAAAATGCCGTGAGGCCGAACAAACAGACCCTCGCCCCAGGTGGCGACGAACGTGCCGTCCGGCTCATAGATCCGCACCGGCTGGGGACTGCGGAAGAAGACGAATACGCGATTGCGGCTGTCACAGGCGACAGCCACGGCTTCTCCGCAAGGCCCATTGGCGGGGAACCTGGCCCAGGATTCCTCAACGCGATAGCGGAAGTTGCCTTGACCGACGCGGACGTCCTGGTCTGTCCGTAGTCCCGTTGAAGGATCCATCGCAAACCTCTCTTCCACAGACGGGCGGTTGACCGGAAGCTCGCCCGCAATGGTACGCGAAGTCGTCAGCAAGGACAATGTGCCGCCGTTCAACTGGACAGGCGGATGGGAAGCGCGGTCCCTTGGCTGATGGTGGCACGCGACAAGAAGCCGCTCCCTTGCGGTCGCGGCTCGTTGTAAATGGTGGCACGCGACAAGAAGCCGCTGCCTTGCGGTCGCGGCTCGTTGGAAATGGTGGCACGCGACAAGAAGCCGCTCCCTTGCGGTCGCGGCTCGTTGTAAAACCATGACTCCAAGGAGGCGAACCGCGCGTGCGTATCGTTCCCGTTCTCGATCTGAAGGGAGGCGTCGTCGTTCACGGCGTCGGCGGCCGGCGCGACGAGTATCGGCCGATCGTCAGCCGCTTGACCGCGTCGTCGGAACCGCTTGCTGTCGCGGAGGCTTTCCGCGATCACCTTGGGCTGAGCGAATTGTATCTCGCCGACCTCGACGCCATCGCGGGAGCGCCTCCGGCACTGACACTGTTCCGCTCTCTGCGCGCGCGTGGATTCGCGCTCTGGGTGGATGCCGGCTTGCACTTCGCGGTGGATGCCGTTGCGCTGGCGGAGGCGGGCGTCAAGCGCATCGTCGCGGGACTGGAGACGCTCGCCGGGCCGGACGAGTTGGAACGCCTCGGCGAACGGGCCGTCTTCTCGCTCGATCTCAAGGCGGGCCGGCCTCTCGGCGCCTGGGGAGAGGATGCCTGGGATATCGCGTCGCTGGCGATTCAGCGCGGCGTGCAGCGACTGCTCGTCCTGGATCTGGCGCGGGTCGGCGAAGGACAGGGGACAGGCACGGAGGAACTGTGCCGGCGGTTGAGCGCGGCGCATCCGGAAATCGAGTTGAGCGCGGGTGGAGGAGTTCGCGGCGTCGATGATTTAAGGCGATTGCGAGCGTGTGGCGTGAGCGTGGCCCTTGTCGCGTCGGCCTTGCATGATGGG
>JBBRIK010000109.1:0-9424 GCA_038221045.1 Gemmatales bacterium | reverse complement strand
GGCGACGGTCGGAACCCAACTGATGACGGCGGAGCAGTTCTACGACTTCGTCCACCTTCCGGAAAATGAGGAAAAACTCTTTGAGTTGGAATACGGGGAGGTTGTCGAGATGTCACGGCCAGGGAAGCGTCATGGACTGATCTGTGCGAACGTGGCCGGTATTCTCAGGAATTACGCAGTTCAGCGGAAGAAAGGGTACGTCTGCTCCAACGATACCGGCGTGGTGGTAGCACGTCGCCCAGATACGGTTCGTGGGCCTGACGTTCTATTCTTCGACGACGTCACTCACGTCGATCAGATCGAGGAGAAGTATGGCGAGAAACCGCCGTTACTCACCGTCGAAGTCCTGTCTCCCAATGACACGCACGGTAAAGTCCATCGGCGCGTGCGGGAGCAACTCAAGTTCGGAACGCGGGTCGTATGGGTGCTCGATCCGGACACACGAGACGTGCTCGTTTACCAACCGGGCAAAGCGACGGGCATCGTTGAGGCCAAGGTACTTGCGGAGAACGAAGAACTGACCGGCGAGGACGTGCTGCCCGACTTCCGCTGCCGGGTTGCGGATTTTTTCTCCTTGCCGGGTGACACTGCGGAGGCGAGGTGAACAAGACGAGCAAGGGTCGCGAAGAATTGCTGCGACGGCTTGCCTACAAGCCGCTCAGTAGAGTGTGGGCGAAGGCCGAAATCCTTCTCGGACTCGCGGCTGCCGGTGGGGGACTGTTGCTGGGCGGTTGGGCGGTTGTTCAGATTTCCATTGACCTCGTCATCGCCGGCGCGGGATTGGTGCTGTTCGTTCTGGGAGGTTATCTCGCTCTGGCAGGCAATCGCAGTCATCTGTACCAGTCCAACAATGAGTTGGTTGCTTACCTCGTTGAGGAAATACATCGCGAGAAAGATAGGGGTTGAGCTGACATGAGCATCCTCGTTGACAAGAACACGCGCGTTATCGTCCAGGGCCTCGGGAAGGCTGGCCTGTTTCACGCCAAGCAGTGCCAGGAGTACGGCAAGCAGCATGGCGCCGAGACCATCGTCGGCGCTGTCAAGCCGGGCAAGGGAGGGACTTCGCAGGAAGGCTTCCCCCTGTTCAACAGCGTCGCCGAGGCCGTCGCGAAGACGGGGGCCAACGCGACCATGATCTTCGTTCCCGCCTCCGGAGCGGCCGACGCCATCATGGAGGCGGCCGACGCGGGCATCGGCATCATCATCGCCATCACCGAGGGCATTCCCGTCCTCGACATGGCGCGCGCCATGCGCTTCGTCAAGCAGTCGAAATCACGCCTCATCGGCCCCAACTGTCCGGGCGTCATCACGCCAGGCCAGTGCAAAATCGGCATCATGCCCGGCTACATTCACAAGCCCGGACCCGTCGGCGTCATCAGCCGCAGTGGCACACTCACCTATGAGGGCGTCCATCAACTGACGAACCTCGGCCTCGGTCAATCGACGTGCGTGGGCATCGGCGGCGATCCGGTGGCGGGCAGTTCGTTCGTCGATATCCTCAAGCTGTTCCAGGACGATCCGCAGACCGAAGCGATCCTGATGATGGGCGAGATCGGCGGCACGGCGGAAGAGCAGGCGGCGGCGTTCATCAAGGCGCATGTGAAGAAACCCGTCGCGGCCTTTATCGCGGGCCAGACGGCGCCTCCGGGACGGCGCATGGGCCATGCCGGGGCCATCGTCAGCGGGGGCAGCGGCGCGGCTAGCGACAAGATCGCCGCTCTTCGCGCGGCCGGCATCCTCGTCGCGGACAGTCCGGCCGACCTCGGCACGACCTTGCAGGCCGCTTTCAAGCGCTCGGCCTGAGGACGAAATCGAATGATCTCTTCTCCTGAGCGTCTAGAAGTGATACATCTGATAGTAGATGGCCTTCCCCAATGGCTCCCATTCCCATTTCCACACTCGGAGGTAGAAGCACAATGAAAGCGCGTCTTACCGTGTCTTTCGCGGCGCTGCTCCTGGCAGGAGTAGCGTTCGCGGCGGACCTCAAATCAGGGCCGCAAAAGGGAGATTCTCCCAAGCCCTTCAATCCGGAACACTGCACCGGTCCCAACACCGGCAGCAAGAACTGCCTCGTCTGAAGCAACGGTGGCAACCCTGTCGTGATGATCTTCGCCCGGGAGATCAACGACAACTTGACCGGTCTGGTCAAGAAGATTGACGCCGCGACTGTCGAGAACAAGTCCGCCAGAATGGGCAGCTTTGTCGTTTTCCTCAACGATGACGAAGACATCTCCAAGAAGCTTGCCGAACTCGCGAAAAAGGAAGGCATCAAGAAGACCGTCCTGACCAAGGACAATCCCGCCGGTCCTGGGGGCTACAACATCCCCAAGGACGCCGACGTGACGGTCATCCTCTACAACAAGCGCAAGGTGCTGGCCAACCACGCCTTCAAGAAGGGCGAGTTCAAGTCCTCGGACGTCGAGAAGATTATCGAGGAACTGCCGATGATTCTGCCCAAGAAGTAGTACGGATCGCATTCAGGTGACACGGGAGCCATCTCACCGGCCCGGAGACTTCTCCGGGCCGATGTTTTTATCCCCCGACGAAATCGCGGCAGACGATTGACCCCCTTCGGCGGGAGGAGTATGATTAGATTTTTCAAATGGGACCCCGTCAACGGCGAACTACTCTGCGAGCGCTGCTCCCCACAAGGGGCAAGCAATTCGGAGAGTTCATAAAGCCCTGAGGATCGGGTCCGACCCAGACGCCTCATCGCAGAAGGAGTAGGACATGACGCTGGACGAAGTGAAAAAGCGGTTCGTAGAAGAGGTCAAGCTCCGCGCTTACGACGACAAGTACATCGACAAGAACGAGGAGCGTGAGATCCTGCAAATCGCCCTGCAAGCCGGCATCACCGTCGATTCCGCGCGCAGCGCCCTGGCGCAGGTGTGCGAGTCCAACGGCTACGTCGTCGAGAGCCGCGTCCTGACCGACATCAAGGACACCATCGAGATCGCCGCCGGCAACGACGGCAAGATCGACGAGAAGGAGTTCAACGACGCCGTCGCCCTCCTCCGCAAGAAGGTCCAGGGCAAGAAGAACGACGTGCAGTGCAAGCGAATGATCATCGAGATCATCGACGACAACTGCTACAAGGTCAAGACCGGCATGTTTTCCAACTGGTTCGCGCGCGTGAAAAAGGAAGTCGGCATGGCCTGACATGAGGACAAAGGACGAAGGACAAAACAGAGTCCTTCGTCCTTGTGATTCAGGGGACCACTTCGAGATACTCTACTTCCGGCAAGCGCTGGCGTAACTGCTGCTCCAGGCCCATCATCACGGCCATGATCGAGCTGGGGCAGTTGCCGCAAACGCTGCCGAGTCGCACCTGCACCACTCCCTCGCTGACGTCGCAGACCTCGATGGCCGTCCCGTCCAAATGCAGAAGCGGCGCGACTTCCTCGCGCAGGATTCGCATCACACGTTCCTTCAAATCAGCCATCGGTTTCTCCTCATCCCCTCGCGAATCGGCGGGCTTGCTCAACATCGCGCCGCAACTGCTCTCGAAGCTCGTCGATCGTGGCGAAGGGACGCGTGTCGCGCAAATGGGCCAGAAAATCGACGGCGAGGTCCTCCCCGTAAAGATCGCCTTGATAGTCGATCAGATGGACCTCGACCTTGCGTGAGTTCTCGCCGAAAGTCGGGTTTGGACCGATGTTGGCGGCACCGGCCCAGACGCCCTCCTGCCGCACGACACGGACGGCATAGACTCCGTCGCCGGGAGCGAACGTCACCAGCGGCTCGAGGTTGGCCGTCGGAAACCCGAGCGTTCGGCCGCGCTTCTGGCCGGCGCTGACTCGTCCGTGCAGACGATGAGGCCGTCCCAGCAGTTGGGCCGCCGTCGTCACGTCGCCTCGTTCGAGAGAGGTCCGGATTCGGCTGCTGGAGACAGCCACTCCGTCAATGGTCACCGGCGGCACGACGCTGAGCACCACCTTCGCGTCGCGACACAGTGAGCGGAGCATCTCGACGCTGCCGGCCCGGCGATGACCGAAGTGGAAATCCTCTCCCTCAACGAGTCCGCGAACCCCCAAGCCTTCGACGAGAACGCGCTGGAAGAATTGTTCTGGTTCCAGGCGAAGCAGTTCGGCCGTCGTCCGCAGAAGGATCACCTCCTGGGCGCCACAGGCGAGAAGAAAGGCGGCGCGGTCGCCCGGCGTCGTCAGCAGCGGCAGAAAGCGTTCCGGTCGAAGCAACTGAAGCGGATGTGGATCGAACGTGAGGACGACGGCCGGTCCATGTACCTCCTCGGCCAAGCGGCGAACTTCAGTCACAAGGGCGGCATGGCCGCGGTGAACGCCATCGAAGTTGCCGATGGCAACGGCTCCGAGCCGGCAGACCTCAGGAAATGTGCTGTCCCAGTCCAGCGTGTGAATGGCCATGATCGCGGCGAACGGGTTCTCCGTCGTGGGGTAAGCGTCTCGCTTGACCGGCTTCTCGATATCCGCGAAGACGTCTGAGTCATCTTCCCAACTGGAGCGCTGGCTGTCCATGCCGGAAGGTGAAAGGCTTTCGCGGCGGAAGCGTATAATGGCAGAGAGGTTTCGCGAGCCGGCTGGACGGTCGTTGCCTGGCGAGTCCGGCGAGTCATCGCCGCGATGGACCGGGGAGAGGAAAGTCCGGGCTCCACAGGACGCGGTGGTGGGTAACGCCCACCGTCCGATGTCGCGGTTCGCCGCGACAGAAGGATAGGGAAAGTGCAACAGAAAGATACCGCCAGGAAGCTGTCAGCCATCAGTTGTCAGTTATCAGCCAGACGTCTGCTTCTGGCTGATAGCTGACAACTGATGGCTGACAGCTTCTCGGTAAGGGTGAAATGGCGGGGGGACGCGAGTCCCTTAATGTAAGAGCCCACCAGCAGCCTGGTGACAGGCTGGCTCGGCAAACCCCACCGGGAGCAAGGCCAAATAAGAGAGCAGGGCCGGTCCGGCCCGTTACGACTCTCGGGTAGGCTGCTCGATCGGACGGGCAACCGTCCGGCTAGAGAAATGACCGTCTCCGCTCCCTTCGCAAGACGAGAGCGAGACAAAACCCGGCTTACAGGCCGGCCCGCGAAACCTTCTTCATGCAGCTGTTCCTCGCGCCGGCCATCGAGTTCACACTTCCTTCTTCCTCTCGCGCCGGCAATCTCGGCGCAGTCGTTACCTTCGGAACCGCCTCCTCGATTCTTCACTCCCCTCGCGCGCTGACCCTCTGGGACGCCGCCTCTGTCTGATTTACAATCGAATAGACAGCTTCCTCCACCCACGGCCCATTGGGCCGCGTATCAATTCCCTCCAGGGGGAAGGAAGACATCGTGAGCCAGCAGCAGCCTGAACGGCCGGCAATGCCTCGTTCGCTGGATCCCAATCCCTGCGTCTCGCGCCCTGCCGCCAAGACGCAACCCCGTCGTCAACTGCCCCGCTACAAGGTCGTCCTGCTTCGCGACACAACGAATGATCTCATGTTCATCGTGCGAACGGTGATGGAGTTGACTCGGTTGTGTCGGGCTGAGGCGACGCACAAAATGTGGGAGGCCCACCACAGCGGGCGCTCGATGCTGCTCGTGACCTACCTCGAGCGAGCCGAGCTGTATGTCGAACAATTCGCCGACCGCAATCTGAATACCGTCCTTGAACCCGCGTGAGGAATGAGTAATTTCTAAGGACGAATGACGAAAGAATGCCCAAACTCCAAATCCGAATGACGAAGGTGAGAAGCCTTTTCGGCATTGGGGATTGAGGTTTGCTCATTCTTTCGACATTCGTCCTTAGAAATTACTCATTCCTCACACGGGTTCTTTTCGTGCTGAGCAGCCGTCTCCGTCTTGGATTCTTGTGGCTCTCGCAAGTGGCGCGCGTGTTGTCCGACTGGGGATTGCGCATCACCGCGTTTGAGGAACTGCGCCAGGCGGGCGGACCCGATAGCGATTCGGCCTGGCATCTCACTACCGCTGTCTTCATCGCTCCTTTCATCCTCCTCGCTCCCTTCCTCGGCTGTCTCAGCAACGGACTGCCTCGCCGCTGGGTGCTGACCGGCGCGGCCGCCGTCGGCCTGGCGGGCGTGGCGGCGTTCTTGCCGGGCGGCCCCTGGCTCGTGGCCCTCGGCGTCGTCGCGCTCGGCTCCGCTCTCTACAGCGCCGCTCGCTACGCCATGCTGCCCGCCGCCGCCCAGGATGCGCGGTTGCCGCTCACTACCGTCACTGGCTGGATTGAACTCGGCGGCGTCTGCGCCATCGTCGGCGGGGTCATCCTCGGCCTGCAACTGACAGGGAGGACTGAGAGCGGGACGCCCTTCGCTGTCGCCGTCGTGCTGGGACTCAGCGCGCTCGCCGTCCTGACCGCTCTGCCATGCGCGTTCCCTTCCGACGCGCGCCGGCCGGAGGCCCCCTTGCGAGCGGTGATGGGCTTCTTCCGCGACTGTCGCAGGGTGTTCGCCGATGGAGAGGCTCGCCATTCGCTGCTGGCCCTGGCCGCGTTTCAGGGCGTGATAACCGCCGGCTCGGGGGCCGCCTTCACGCAGGTCCTCGATTATGACGTCGCAGGTCAAAAGGATGCCCTACTGTCACTCGGCTTCCTCTGCGCTGGCGTGGCGCTGGGTTGCGCTCTCGCCGCCATCCAGGGCAATCTGCGCCGCTGTCTCGGACTGGTGCCGCTCGGGCTGACGGGCCTTGTCGTCGCTCAGGTGTGGACGGCCCTGACCAACGAGCGGGGCGTCGCTCCGCCGGGGCCGAGCCTGATGCTGGGATTGATGGGCGGACTCATCAACATCCCTCTTCGCGCGACCTATCAAGCGGCGGTCCCGGCCGACGCGCGCGGCAACGCGATGGCGGTGATGAACACCGTCATCTATCTGCTGACCACCCTCGTCGCCGTGCTGATGGTGCTGCTGATCCGCAGCGGCCTGCTGGCCGACACCCAGGCCCAGGTGTGGTTCCTGACGTTCGTCATGGCGGCGGGAGCGGCCCTGTCGTGGCGAGTGCTGTTCGCACAGTCTCTCGAACTGGTCGTCGAGTGCATCCTGGCGCCGATCCATCGCGTTCACGCTCACGGACCGGGGGTAGGCCGGCTGCCCCTGCGCGGCCCGCTGCTGCTCGTCTCCAATCACACCACCTATTTCGATCCGTTTTGGGTCGCCAAGCAGACGCCGCGGCGAGCGCGGCCATTGATGTCGTCGAAGTTCTACGATATGCCCGTGATCGGCTGGCTCATGAAGCACGTCGTCCAGGCCATTCGCGTGCCGCAGGTGCGCTTCCGCCGTGACGCGCCGGAACTGGAAGAGGCCATCGCGGAGTTGAAGCGAGGTGGCTGCGTGATGCTCTTTCCGGAAGGGTTCCTGCGGCGGAAGGAAGAACGAATCCTGCGCCAGTTCGGCCAGGGAGTCTGGCGCATCTTGCGCGAGGCGCCGCGGACGAAGGTCGTCATCTTCTGGATCGAGGGCGGTTGGGGCAGTTACTGCTCCTACAAGGATGGCCCGCCGATGAAGAACAAGAAACGCGACTTCTGGCGGCGCATCGATGTGGCCATCGAGGAGCCGCGGATCCTGCCGCCCGAGGTCCTGGCCGATCAGCGCGCGACCCGCCGCTATCTAATGCGAGCGTGTCTGGAGGCCCGGCGACACCTGGGACTGCCGATCCCCGACGACGTCCTGCCTGGCTTATCCGATGCGATGGAGGAAGCCGACTCCGCGGAACCGCTCGCGGAACTATAATGGCCCCATGTTGACTCCCGAACAGCATCTGGACAACCTCGTCCGTCATATCGAAATGGTTCGCGCCGCTTGCCTGTTGCTAGGGAAGCGCCTGATTGCCGAGGGCCGTCTGGACTTTGGCCGAATTCTGATTGCGCGTGGCTTCGGCCACGATGCCTCGAAGTTCTTCGGCATCGAATGGGACTACCTACACGCGGGCCGGGACGTGCCGGAGGACGAGTTGAAGCTCGCGATCCGGCAGCACACGCTGACGAACCCGCACCATCCCGAGTACTGGGGCGGCTTCGAGAATATGCCGGAAATCTCGATCGCGGAGATGGCCTGCGACTGGTACGCGCGCGGGGCCGAGTTCGGCACCAGCCTGCGCGACTGGATCGGCGACGTAGCCATCCCGAGGTACAACATCGACACCGGCGGCGAACACTATCGCTGGGTGCAACACTTCGTCGATTTGCTGCTGGAAAATCACTTCGCTCGCGATTCCTGAGAGAGAGGCCGTCAGAGCGGTGGTTCGCCCGCTTGCGGCGTAGCGCTCGGGAGAAACTGATCGAGGAATTTCTCCAGGCGCTCCAGAGCCATGCGGGGAGTGACGACGGCGGGCTGATCGCCTCCCCGTCCGTGGGCCACCCAGTTGCGATAGCGCCGTACCAGACTGACCTGTTCAATCAGATTCGCGTCCTGGGCCTTGTAGGGTTCAAGGATTCGGAAAAAGCTCCCATGCGCGATGCCTTCACGGGCAGTCTCGGCCGCATAGCGTAAGGTGGGATGCTTGATGGATGCCAGTTCTTGTTCGACTTCCGCGCCTACTTGCTGGCGGACACAGGCTTCAAAGACCGAAAACAATACGAGGATGCAGAGGTCATCAAGGTCGTCGAGCATCATGGTGGCGGCCCTGAGAACGTCATCCGCTTCGAGAAGGCGAAGCCGTTCGTCCTGACCGAGCGGCCCACTCCATGGAAGACTCTCCCAGTACTTCGCTCCCAGTTGACGCATCGTGAGCGTCACAGTTCGGGTACTCTCGTACCAGCGCCAGGCGTCCGCGAGCGATGCAATCATGACAGCAACCGCTGAAGGATAGCCTCAAAATGGGACTTCTCGAGCGGTTCGATCAGGCGTCGCTCATCGGTAATGTACCATCGTTCCAAGCCGTCGATCAGCGACCGATAGAGGTAATAGCGTTCCCCGCCATTGGTCACATCCACGCGGCCCTGAGCCTGGACGCTATCCTGACCGGACCCCTTGGGGACGGAGGCCAGAACCTGTCGCGCGATCGGTTCGATTCACACGCTGGAATCGGCCAGGTCGATTCGCAGACCCTGGGTCTGATATCTTCCCATCCCCTGTTCGATCTTGTCGATGGGAAGAGGAACGACGTCGAGTAGCCCGTCCGGGTCAGCTTCCTTCAGCCAGCCACGCAATTGAGCCATCAGCCGAGCCACGGCGTCAACCCACTCCTGACGCCGCTGACGCCGTTCGCGGTAGTTCAGCGCCCACGACTTTTCCTCGATGAATTCACGCAGGCTCATGGCCAGTCTCCTTCGGAGCAATGACAATCGTCGGTTGCTCATCGTGTCTCATTGGCCTTTCCGCAGTAGTGTAGGCATCAGATTAGTTGGTGGCACAGATGTTCAGTTGAGGCTGCGTCGCCAGTAAGCTTGCCACTGACCCGGTTCACTCTTCAAGAGAGTTCGCAGGTGGCACATGCTATCGGTCCCCTCTTCTCGCCAGCGCATCC
>JBBRIK010000108.1:0-9431 GCA_038221045.1 Gemmatales bacterium | reverse complement strand
CCCCTGATGGAGTCGAAATTCTGGGACGCGGCCCCGTCCACGAAGCGTTTGCTCAGCCCTTGGAGGAGCCGCAGGCCGGTCTTGTCGCGCCGAAAGCGCCACCGGAACCCATTGAGGAGCAGCCGCCCGCTCAGAGGCCGGAAGGCGATGACGTCCAGTGGGTGCCCGGTTACTGGCAGTGGGACGATGAACGCAACGAATTCCTGTGGGTGAGCGGCCTGTGGCGCAATCCGCCGCCGGCGCGCAAGTGGGTGCCCGGTTCGTGGCGCGAGACGGAAAAGGGTTATCTCTGGAGTAACGGCTTCTGGACGCCGGAAGCCGCGGACAGCCTGGAATATCTGCCGCCGCCTCCCGCGTCGGTTGAGGAAGGACCAGTCGTTGAAGCGCCTTCGGAAGACTGCACCTATGTCCCAGGCCTGTGGGTCTATCGTGACACGCGCTACGTCTGGCGGCCCGGCTACTGGCTTCGCAGCCGGCCCGGCTGGGTCTGGAGTCCGTCGCGCTACCTCTACACGCCGGCGGGCTATCTGTATGCGGCGGGCTGCTGGGACTATCCGCTGGAGACGCGAGGCATCCTGTTCGCTCCAGCCTTCTTCGGGCGGGACTATCCGCGCCTGTGGTCGCCGAGTTACGCCGTCAGCCTCGACTTCTTGCCGGGCGCGTTGTTCGTGCGCAGCGGCTGCGGACACTACTACTATGGCGACTACTTCACGGCTGGCTATCGACGCGGCGGTTACACGCCCTGGTTCGATCACAGCTATGGACGGCATGGACGCGATCCGCTGTTTGGCTACTATCAGGCCACGAATGCGGGCCGTCCCTGGGAGCGCAACCTTCGCGGCCAGTACAGCGAACGCTTCGCCGGCCGGGCCGACCGTCCGCCGCACACGCTGGAGCAGCAGAGCATCGTTTCCAGGAGGGCAACGAACCCCTCGAACGTGACGGTGTTGCGTTCGCTGGCTCAATCGGCGCCTGCTC
The DNA here is from genome assembly GCA_038221045.1 of Gemmatales bacterium. Classification (GTDB taxonomy): domain Bacteria; phylum Planctomycetota; class Planctomycetia; order Gemmatales; family Gemmataceae; genus JBBRIK01. Next base: position 8,453 of record JBBRIK010000108.1, on the reverse strand, counting down.
AGACGCGGCTGGTGGACGTGAACCGCTCCGAGCGCGATCATCACCGGCAGACGGCGACGCACTTGCGGACGGCGGCAACGCAGCGAGGGACAGTCGAGCGCGACTTGATCGCGAAAAAGGAAGCGCCTTCGCGACTCACGCCGACGCCGAGGTCCGTGAAGATCGATCTGCCTCATGTAACCCGGACGACGCCGACGCCGAGGATCGAGACCCCTCTGCCGACGCCGCATCATACGAAGCCGCGGACCGAGACGCGTCTTCCAACGCCGCACCATACGAAGCCGCGGACCGAGACACTTCTTCCAACGCCGCGGATCGAGACGGTGAGGCCGGTGACTCCGCCGGCTCCGTTGTTCAAGCCGGTGACGCCGCCTCCGCCGCAGCCAAGGGACAAGCCCATGAAACCGGCGTTCCAGGCGGAGCTTCCGAAGTCAACACCACCCCCCTTCACGCCCACGCGGTTGGACAGGCCAAAGACCGTCCCCACGCCTCCTCCGCCGCCCGTGGTTCGTGCCGCTCCGCCTCCCCCGCCGGTGGTCCACGCACCTCCGCCCAGGGTGATTCACGCTCCGCCACCTGCTCCGGTGCCCCGTGTGGCTCCGGCTCCGCGCCCCGCTCCGCCGCCCGTGGTTCGTGCCGCTCCACCTCCGCCGGTGGTCCACGCACCTCCGCCCAGGGTGATTCACGCTCCGCCACCTGCTCCGCCGCCCCATGTGGCTCCGGCTCCCCGACCCGCTCCGCGGCAAGCGCCGGCTCCGCAGTCGGCCCCGGCAAAGCCCTCCAAACCAGGCCACAAGCCGAAGTCGTGAAACGAGAGAGGCGGGGAGTTTCAACTCCCCGCCTCTCTCGCTTTTCGTTTCTGTCGCTTCAGGGTTTCGCGAACTCCTTGTCGTCAGCCTTCTCATGGAAGCGATACGAACTGATGGTGTAATCCATGCACTTGCGGCCGTTGAGCAACTCCTGCAATTTCGTCGGCAGCTTGGCTCCATTGAACACTTTGTGGCCGTCGAAGTAATAGTCCTTATCGACGGTCAGACCTCCCAGGGCGGCCTTGCGGCTCATCTTCACCAGCAGGTTCGTCTCCTTGTCAAAGGAGAGGACGATATCGTCGCGGTCTTTCATGGACGCCTTGACGACGAGGACGGCCTTTCCTTGATGTTTGGCTTCCGGCATCGACTGAAGCGTGAAGCCCTTTTCGCGCCGCAACGGAGCCAGTTTGCTGACATGGAAGGCAAAGCCCTCGTCCCTCGCTTCCGTCAAAACGTCGCGGCCCATAGGCGTCGTCGTGCCGCCGTTGACAAACCACCCCTGGTTGCGGTTGAGGACATTTACCACCGGCTTCTTCTCCTCCCCTATCAGCATGGTGTGCCGGTAGCGATCCGGTAAGTCCACGATCAAATCACTGGTGAAGGGGGTTTCCGTGGCGAAGGCGACGAATTTGCCCGCCTGCGAACTCGTGAGGATACGAGCGCGCTCGAGGGCCTTGATGCCGCCATGAGCTTCAATCGCCTTATCGACGATCGCTTCCGCGCTCGCCTGAGCGCCGGCCCGGCTCGCCAGAGCCAGAAGCATCGCGCCCGCCAGAATCAGCCATCGCGCCCGGATCATCGTCTATCCTCCTCACGTTCCCCAGAATCCCTCACGGCCGGTCCAACGCTCTCAGTGTAAACGGAGACGCCGCCGACTGTCCATGTCGCTTCGCGCCGAGCCGGGCCGCAACAAGAACCGCTTGCTCCGGGCTTGCAGTCGCGATACGGTGTATCCCCTTGCCTGGGAGAACTCAACGAGGACGACTTTGATGATGGGCGCTCGCGCTCGCCGGCTCTGGCTGGTCCTTCCTCCGCTGCTCGTCTGTCTCGCCGACCAGGTCGTGACCCTTTCGGGACAGCCGGCGGAGTACTGGGCCGGCGCTACCCTGCATGCCAGGGAAGGATCGCCGCCGGCTCTGTGGCTGCTCCAGCAACATCCACTGGCCTACATCGCCGCTGCGGCGGGCTACGCTCTTGGCTTCAGTGTGGCAATCATCCTGCTGCCGCGCTTGCTGGCGCAGACGCTCGCCGTCGGACTGGTGCTGGGCCATGCATGGGGGACGGCCTCCTGGCTGTATGGACGATGGCCCGCTCCTCAGCAGGCGCTGGGCTACTGGCTGGTCATCGGGCTGTACACGCTGAGCGCCGTCTTTGTCGTTGGCGGCATCGAATTGAGTCAGAGAAAGTCCAGGCCGTTAGGGTAGCGGAACATCGCAACCTTGCCAACTCCCCAGGAATCGAACCATTTCCATCGCGACGTCCACCCCCGTCACGGGAGCGAGCGCTCGCCATCCTGGTACCGCGTTGACTTCGAGAACGTACCATCGGCCATCCGGTCCCGGCAGCAGATCGACGCCCGCCGCAGCTGCGCCGACGGCTCGCGCCGCCGCCAGTGCGAGCCGTTCCTCGTCCGCCGCTATGGTCACCACTTCGCCGCGTCCGCCCTGGGCGATATTCGTGCGCCAGCCAGAGCGGGCATGACGGCGCATCGCTGACAGAACTCTGTCACCGAGGACGAAGACTCGCAGGTCCCAGCCGGGATGGTGGATCATCTGCTGAAGATACAACACGCTCTGAGTCCGTTCGAGCGTGCGGAAGGTACGCCAGGCCAACTCGGGATCGGACACGCGAACCATGCCTCGGCCCTCCGATCCGAAGAGCGGCTTGACGATAACGTCGCCGCCGAGTCGCTCGAATGCTTCGAGGGCGGTTTCGGCATCCTGGCAGACGATCGTCGCCGGCAGCGGCAGTCCGGCGGACTCCAGACAGGCACTGGCCAGATATTTATCGACGCAGGTTTCCAGAGCGCGAGGAGAGTTGAGGACGGCCACGCCACGAGCTTGCAAGCGATTCAGGACGTCCATGCGAAAGACGACCTGCTCCAGCGATCCGGGCGGCATGGTGCGAACGATGATGGCGTCGAAGGTATGGAGCGATCCCGCCTCGGCGGCAACGCCGGCGCTGACGCGACGAAAATCGCGAACCTCCGCGTGATGTCCGAGGGCGGACGCGGCTCGAAGGAGGTCGCGGACGTGCCAGCCGTCGCCCCCGGCAAGCAATGCGATGTGCATGTCGTCAACTAGCCCCCGGCTTGCCGGGGGCCAGTTGATGGATGGCGATTCGGACTCACTTGTCTTTTTTCTCGATGGGCTTGTCGGTGGTCTTATCGGTGGGCTTGTCCTTGGGGGTGGTCTTGTCCTTGCCGGTGTCGCCCGTGAGCAGTTCCTTGAGCCGATCCTTCTGAGCGGGCGTCAACACGGTCTCCGCTTCTACTCGTTCTTTCTTCTTGAGGTCGCGAATCTGGGCTTCGAGCTTCTCGATCTGACCGCGATGAGTCCCCTGGATCTTGTAGATTTTCTGAATCTGGTCCTTGTCCAGGCCGATTTCCTTCCACTTGGGATAGAGGAACCCACGCACCTTGGGTTCAGGCTTGTCTTCAGCCTGAACAACTGCACTGTTCATAAGGAAACTTCCAGACAGGAAGGCGCCCACAAGCGCCAGCGCAAGCGAGAAACGATACATGGACATTCTCCGAAAACAGGGGTTACGAGTCCGAGCCACTATCCTGCCTTAACCCCCAGTATCAGCGGAGGTTCCGCGCGACGCAAGAAAAAATCGGTTTCGTTGCCGGAGTTGATGAGAAGTCGAGGACCTTCGCGCCTCGATTTCACTTCCTCTTCCCCTGGCGCGCGGGACCAATTAGCATGAGGCGCATGAGTACGACCATCGACGGCAATGCCATCGTCTATTGCGAGGGACACTTTGGCTCCACGAACGGCAAGACCGCTCATGGCCTGGTACGCTTCACGCGGCGCTATCGCGTCCTGGCGGTCCTCGACTCGACGCTTGCGGGCTGCGATGCCGGTCAGTGCCTCGACGGCAAACCGAAGAGCATCCCCATTGTCGCCAGCCTGGAAGAAGCCCTGCGACACGGCGAGCAGGCAGGCACACCAGCGACGCATCTCGTCCTCGGTCTGGCACCCGATGGCGGCCGGCTTCCCGCCGCTGCCCGCAAGGACGTCATGGAGGCGCTTCGTACCGGTCTCCACGTCGATTCGGGACTGCACGATTACCTGGGCGACGATCCCGAGTTGGCAGCCCTGGCCGCGCAAAGGAAACTGAGGATTCGCGATGTCCGTAAGCCGTCGCCGCGCGACCGGCTTCACTTCTTCAGCGGCAAGATCAACGAGGTCACGGCAGTCAAGATCGCCGTCCTCGGCACCGATTCCGCGGTCGGCAAGCGAACGACGGCCTGGCTGCTGGTCGATGCACTGGCGCGGGCAGGCCGCCCTGCGGAGTTGGTCGGCACTGGACAGACGGCCTGGATGCAGGGAGCGCGCTACAGCCTTGTGATCGACTCGCTCATCAATGATTTCGTCTCCGGCGAGATTGAACACGCTGTCTGGAGCGCCTGGAGCGAACAGCGGCCCGACTTCATCATCATCGAGGGCCAGGGCAGTCTGATGAACCCGGCCTATCCCGGCGGACACGAGATCCTCGCCGCCGGCCGGCCCGACGCGATCGTCTTGCAGCACGCTCCCGCGCGGCGCGAGTACGACGGCTTCCCCGGCTATCCCTTGCATCCGCTGGAGACACAGATTCAGGCCCTGGAGTTGATCTCGGATAAGCCCGTCCTCGCCGTCACGGTCAATCACGAGCACCTCGACGCGGAGCATACTGCCTCTGCCATCCACGACATCACCAGTCGCACCGGACTCCCCACCTGCGCCCCGCTTCGCGGAGGCGTCGAGCCTGCGGTCGAGGCAATCCTGCAACGCTTTCCCCGATCTTGAGCGCATGCACATCACACGTCTCGAAACCTGGACGGTCCCTCTTGTACTGAGCGATCCGTACACCATCGCCTATGAGGTCGTGGAGTCCACGACGAACGTGTTCGTCCGCCTTCACACCGAGGGGCCGCTCGTCGGCCACGGTGTTGCCTCTCCTGACCTCCATGTCACCCGCGAGACCCCTGAGGAAGTCGAGGCAGCCTTGACGGGGCTCGCCGCTCCGCTCATCGTGGGACAGGATCCGACCAGGCCGGCCGTGCTTTACGGGCGTCTGCGCGAGGCCCTTGGATTTCGTCCCTCGACCCTGGCGGCACTGGACGTGGCCATCCTTGATCTCTTCGGTCAAGCGGCCGGACTGCCGCTCTGGAAACTGCTCGGCGGGGAGCGCGAGAGCATCCGTACCAGCGTAACCATCGGCATTCTCGACGAACAAGCGACGATCGAGGAAGCGCGACGCTGGCTGAAATACGGCTTCCGCTCGCTCAAGTTGAAGGGCGGGCTGGACGTTCAGAATGACATCACCCGCGTTCGCAAGGTGCGCGAGTTAGCGGGGCCGGCGGTGGAACTGTCCTTCGATGCGAACCAGGGCTACAGCGTAGCCGAAGCTCTGGCGTTCGTGCGTGGCTGTGAAAGCGTTGGCCTGGCGTATGTAGAGCAGCCGACCCCGAAGGAAACGCCCTCGCTCTTGGCGGACGTGCAGAATCAGACGCAAACGCCGATCATGGCCGACGAGAGCGTCAGCACGCCGGAGGAGGCGTTCAAGTTGGCGGCGGCGAACTGCGTGCAATGCATCAACGTCAAGCTCCAGAAGGTGGGCGGCATCCAGCCCGCGCTGACCATCGACGGCATTGCGACAGGCGCGGGCATTGGGCTGATGGTGGGCTGTCTGGACGAGTGCGCCCTGTCCATTGCCGCCGGCCTGCACTTCGCGCTCGCCCGGCCCAATGTGTGGTTTGCCGACCTCGACAGTCATTTCGCCCTGGCCGACGATCCGACGGCCGGCGCGGTGATCTTCCGCGATGGTTGCCTCTATCCTCGCGAGGGGCCGGGCGTCGGTTATTGCACTCAACAATGACTATGATTTCGGGAGCCGTCGCGATCGTTCTGGTACACTCGATGGTAGAAACGTTCGGGCTGTTTGGCCGCGATGCGCCAGTGAAGGGTCCACACGATGCACTCGACCGCGTGTCCAGGGTTCTTTCAGGCGTCCCCGATGGGCCGGCGTGAGTTCCTCCGCGCCGGCTCGCTCGGAATGTTCGGCCTCGGTCTGCCTCAGTTGCTCCCCGCGCGGACCGTTCACGCGCCGCGCGGCAAGGCGAAGGCGTGCATCGTCCTGTTCATGTGGGGTGGACCTGCTCAGCAGGACACCTGGGACCCGAAGCCAGACGCGCCGGTCGAGTATCGCGGCGAGTTCAAGACCATTCCAACGTCTCTCCCTGGCTTGCGCGTCTGCGAGTACCTGCCAATGCTGGCGAAGCGCTCTGACAAGCTCTGCGTCATCCGTTCGATGACACATCCCGACGTCAATCACACAACGGCGACTTCGTATCAGTTGACTGGCCGGGGCGTTTCGCGTCCGGACTCGCCTCTGGCGGAGGATTGGCCGAGCTATGGGGCCGTCCTCGCTCGCCTCGGACGCGGCAAGGGTGCCCTGCCTCCATTCGTCTCCATGATGCCGAAGGTTCCCAATGGCGCGCCGCGCTTCGTCGAGGAATCGCACGGCCAGGGCGGCGGCTGGCTCGGGCCGCTGTACAACCCGATGCGCATCGACGCCAATGCCAGCGAGGCGGGCTACAACATTGGCGAGTTGGCCCTGCATGCTGATGTGCCGCAACAGCGTGTCGATCGCCGTCAGGCCCTGTTGCGCGATCTCGAAAAGCAAGTGCGGGGGCTGGAGAAGGGCCTGCAAGCCTCCGCGATGCAGTCGCAGTACGAACGAGCCTTCTCCTTGCTCGCCGCTCCCGAGGTGCAGAAGGCTTTCGATCTGTCGAAGGAGGACGCTCGCCTGCGCGAACGCTACGGAATGAACATCCACGGCCAGGCCGTCTTGCAGGCGCGTCGTCTGGTCGAGGCGGGAGTGCCGCTGGTGACGGTCTTCTGGCAGAATGACGGCATCACGAATGTCTCGGTCTACTGGGACACGCACAGCCGCAACTTCATCGATCTGAAGACTCGGCTCTGTCCGGTGACGGACATGGCCTTCAGCGCTCTGCTCGACGATCTTGGCCAACGTGGCATGCTCGACGAGACGCTGGTGGTCTGGACCGGCGAAATGGGCCGAACGCCGCGAGTGGGTCAGAGCGTCGGCGGCGGCGCGGGCGCGGGACGCGATGGCCGCGATCACTGGCCGCACGTCTTCACGACGGTCCTGGCTGGCGGCGGCATCAAGAGCGGAATGGTGCATGGATCGAGCGATCGTCATGCGGCAGCGCCCGCAAGCAATCCAACGTCGCCCGCCGACCTCGCCGCGACGATCTATCACTGTTTGGGCGTCGATCCGCACATGCAGTTGACGGATCGTCTCAATAAGCCCTCGACTCTGTGCGAGGGAACGCCGATTCAGGCAATTCTGAAATGACGTCCGAGAACTCGCCGCGAGCCAGGAAGTCGGGTGGCAGCAGGTAAAACCGTTATTTCCCGATGAGCGGCGAACGCAACCCCTCCAATCACCATGAAGACATTCCTGACCCTTCTCGCTTGGTCCGTACTCACATGCGCGTGCCGGGCGGATAAAGAGACCCTCGAAACTCGGCTGACCCCGCTGGCTCGCGCTCACAAGGGCAAGGTCGCCATCGGCGTCAAGCACCTTGCCACCGGTGAATCGTTCTACCTCAACGCCGATGCGGTCATGTCGGCGGCCAGCCTCATCAAACTGCCGATCCTCCTCGAAGGCTATCTGCAAGCCGTCGAGGACAAGTTGAGGCTCAACGACACGCTCACGCTGACCGACGCCGACAAGGTTCCCGGCAGCGGCATTCTCACCGCTAACTTCAGCGACGGCGCCACCTTTCCGTTCAAGGACGGTCTGCGTCTGATGACCGTTTTCTCCGACAACACGGCCACCAACCTCGTCCTCGATCGTGTCGGGATCAAGGCCGTCAATGCCCGCATGGCCGGCTGGGGGCTGAAGGAAACGCGCCTCTATTCCAAGGTCTATCGCGGCGACACAACCAGCGTCGATCCGGAGCGCACGAAGAAGTATGGACTCGGCTCGACGACAGCCCGCGAGATGGTCGCGCTGCTTGAAACGATCATGGTCAGCAAGCGCGTGAAGCCGGTGGCGAAGCAGTCGCTGCTCGGCCTCTTGCTCCGCTGCGATGATCGCGACAAGTTTCCGCGTCTGCTGCCGGCCGGTGTCGAGGTCGCTCACAAGACAGGCTCAACATCGACGATCCGCACCGATGCCGGCCTGATCTATCTCAACGATGGCCCGGTCGCGCTCTGCGTGCTGACGGCCGACAACGAGGATCGCCGCATGACGCCCTACAACGCCGGCGACATGCTGTGTTCCCAGGTGGCCCGCGCCGTGTATGATCTCTTCACCGCGAAAGCGAAACGTACACCCTGACTCGAACGAGGAACGCTCTCATGGCGAAACCCCTGAACATCGGCCTGATTGGCTACGGCTTCATGG
>JBBRIK010000107.1:0-9449 GCA_038221045.1 Gemmatales bacterium | reverse complement strand
AAGCCGTGGTCAAACGCGACGTGCATCTGGAACGCCTCGACCTGGGAGAGCGGCTGCTGGGGCGAAACGAACTGACGGCGGATATCGTCAGTCCCGACCGCGAGGGCATGTGCATGCTCGAATGGGAAATCCAGGGCGAGGGGACGTTTCGCAGCAATCAGGTTCGCGTCCGCATGGGCGCGCCGACCCCCGTGCGTCTCCCTTACACGCTGACGAAGACAGGAACAGCCTACACGGAATCAGAGGGAATCCTGCGGCTTATCATTCTCGATCCGCAAAAGACAACCCATCGTCCGCAGAGCGTGACGACTTGGACAGTGCCGATGGACCTCGAACTCGGGGCGCTCTACCTGCGGCCCGAGCAGAAGCAGTTCGTCCGCATCAACCTCGGTCTCTCTTCTGCGGAGATGGCGAAGCTCAAGGAGGTAAAGCTCGAAGTGCTGCGGCGCGGCACCAGGCAAGTGCTGAAGACATTCATCATCCCCGCCACGCTTGCGGATATCGAGAAGCAACGCGGACGCATCCCCGACGGCCTGCGCGATGACTTTCGCCACATGGTCCTGACCGATCTCGACGTCAGCGCGTTGCCCGTGCAGCCCTTCAACGATCCGCAGCGGAACCACGTCCTGAAGGCGACGGCGATCGACATCGACGGCAAGCCCGGCTGGAGCATGACGTCGCCGCCGTTCTGCCGGCTGGCGCATGATGGCCCACAACCGGCCATTCAATCGGTGAAGATCAACGATAGCGGCGACTTCCTCATCAACGACAAACCGTGGATGCCCTGGGGCGTGGCTTACGGACACAATCCGGTCTATGACGGCCCTGCTGACTCCGCGAAGGTTCATGACCTGGCGAACCTCAAGCCGTGGAGCCTCTACGATCGTCACGGCGGCAACCTGGCGGATCGTTCGCTGTGGGACCTCAACTGCGTGCGCTACGTCGAAGGGGCAATGGTCAAGCGCGATCAACTCGAAACCCTGTGGAAGAAGGGACAGTACGCCTCGACGGTGTTCCTGCCGCCGCTCGCGCCGGCGAAGCCGTGGCCGGCCGACTACTTGCAGTTTCTGCGGACCGCTCCCATGGTCGCCGCCGTCTCGCGCGGCCCCGAGGAGGCGTTCGGCTACTACACGGCCATGACGCCGGCGCAGCTCGCCGCGCTCAAGACAGAGGTCGAGCAGTTGCGTGGCGCGACCGGCAAGCCGGTCATGACAGGCCACGGCGGCTACTGGACACGCCTCGAATTCGAGAAAGCGCCGTTCTTCGATATCTACGATCCCGAAACGGAGCCGTGGTATCCCGCGCCGCTGCACACGGACCTGAGACCACTCGTCGAGGGCCAGAAGAAGACCGTCTGGCTCCGGCCGCAGATGTACGAGAGCGTCCCCTACGAACGCTGGCGCTATCACGTCTTCGTCGAACTAATGCGCGGCGCGCGCGGCTGGCAGATCGCTCACGGCCCCGGCGATGCCTCGCTGATGCGCGGCCTGCACGCCGAGTTGCGTCATCTCCAGCCGGCCATCTACTCGAAGGAGAAGCCGCCCGCCGTGACCATCGAGCCGGGCATCGAACACATGGTCCGCAAGCAGGCCGGCAAGACGCTCATCCTCGCCGGGACGACGCACGGCATGAGCTTCGGCAACTGGCGCTGGACAGACGAGAAGTCACCCGGCGGACGGGCGCGGACGACGACGGACCCGCACATCTTCCGTGACGAATCGGACGGCTATCACGCCACCGGTGAGCCCGCCTCGCAGAATGCCGTACCGCACGGCATCCAGTATCTGATCGATCCGAAGAAATGGCCCGCCGGCAGCAAGCTCGTCACCTGGGTGAAGCTCGACGAGAAGCAGACGCCGAAGAACCTCGTCGCGCTCGTCAAGGCGGATGGTCGCTGGACGCATGCGGCGGCCTGGTGCAACTGGGACCTCGCGGCCCTGCGTTCCAACAACGGGCGATCCTTCTGGTTCCTGCGGACGTTCTATCGCCATGCGCGCGGCTTCCTCGGCTGGGGCGACAAGGTGCCGCCCTATGCGCTCGACTACATTCCCGCAAAGGCCGAGATGATGGGCGAGCTTCCCACTGCGGGGAAGTGGCTGAAGTTGGAGGTGTCGCTGGAGAAGATTGCGGCGAACGGCAAGCTGCTCGACGGCATCGCCTTTCTGCACGAGGGCGGCCAGGCATCATGGGCCGGGACGGTGCTCGTCGATCCCGACGGCAAGGAAACGACCGTCTTCGGCGACTTCGAGGATCGTCCGTCGCCGAGGCAGTTGGAGAAGGTGAAAATCGCCGTCGCGGGACTGAAAAAGGGGGCGAAGGTGCGGGTCGTTTTCGAGGATCGTGACATCGTTGCGGAAGACGGCTACTTCATCGACGACTTCCAGGGCGTCGATCTGTATCAGCGCTATGGAGGCGAGCGCTCGGGTTATGGCAACGCTCCGGTGGCGCTGCACATTTACGAAGTCTCCGGACCCTGAACTCCATGTACCTGCTCCGAACAGCGTCGAATGATCGCGACTGGTCGCCGGATCAGGCGATGTTGCCCAGCGCCGAGTTCGACGGCGACCGCGTCACGATCCGCAATATCCGTCTCTGCACCTATCGCAGCCAGAAGGACTACGACGTCGCCCACTACGATAAGAGTTTCGACCTGACGCGCATTCGCACGGTCGATTATGTCGTCGAGCCATTCGCCCACTGGCGCGGGCCGGCTCACACGTTTCTCAGTTTCGGTTTCGAGGGACAGGAATACATCGCGATTTCGGTCGAAGTGCGCAAGCAACGCGGCCAGCGGTTCTCGCCGCTGAAGGGGCTGGCGCGCGCTTACGAGATCATGTACGTCGTCGCCGACGAGCGCGATTTGATCCCGTTGCGAGTGATCCATCGCCAGGACAAAGTGTATCTGTATCCGCTGCGGGCAACGCCGGACGGCGCACGCCAACTCTTCGTCAAGATGCTCGAGATGGTGAACTGGCTGTGCCTCCATCCGCAGTTCTACAACACGTTGACGAACAACTGCGCGACCTGCATTCGCCGGCACGTCAACGCCATCGTCAAGCGGCATGTGCCGTTCAGCTTCCGGCTGTTCCTGCCGGGCTACTCCGATCGGCTCGTGTACGATCTGGGCTGGATTGACACAAAGTTGCCGTTTGAGGAGGCGCGTCGCTGCTTTCGCATCAATGAGAGAGTAATCGAGTATGCGGACGATCCGCATTTCTCAGCGCGGATTCGTGGGGTTGACGTGTAAGTGGATGGGTCTTTCTTGCCGCTTGCGGCGTAGCGGTCTTCTGCAAAGTCGCAAGCGGTAAGACTCCCCGTCATCCCTTCGTGATCGTCTCGTCCAGGTTGAGCAGCACGTTCGCGACGACCGTCCACGCGGCCAGTTCGGCGACGTCCATTCCCTGCGGCAGATCCAGCCCGCTCATCGCCATCTCCTTCGCGGCGGCCGGCTTCGCGCGATACTTCGCGAGGTTGTCGCGATACAGCGTCAGGAGCAACTCGACCTCGACGTCGCGCGGCGTCCGCGCGACACACAGCCGAAAGCCGAGAAGCGTACGGTCGCGCTCGGTCTGCGCTGCCATCATCATTCGGCGAGCGAGGGCGGCGGCGGGCTGGACGAAGGTCCGGTCATTGAGGGTCGCCAGCGCCTGCAACGGCGTGTTGGTGCGCGGGCGACGCTCGCAGGTGATCTCACGGCTCGGGGCGTCGAAGGCCATGAACGCGGCATAGGGAGCGGTCCGCCGCCAGAAGGTGTACAGACCGCGACGATACTGATCGCCGCCCGCACTCGTGACCCACTTGTCGCTCGAATACGGATTGAACCACACGCCCTCGGGCTGATAGGGGAAGACGCTCGGGCCGCCGAACTTGCGTTCGAGCAGGCCGCTGATTGCCAGGGCGTTGTCGCGCACAGACTCTGCGCTGAGGCGAAACCGCGGCCCACGAGCGAGCAGACGGTTGAAGGGATCGCGGTCGTGTTTCTCCTTGGTGACGCGCGACGACTGCCGATAGGTCGCGCTGGTCACGATCAGACGGTGCATCGCCTTGAGGCTCCACTTCTGCTCGATCAATTCGAGGGCCAGCCAGTCGAGCAGTTCGGGATGCGTCGGCAACTCGCCTTGCAGGCCGAAATCCTCGCCCGTCTCGACCAGTCCCTTGCCGAAAACTCGGCCCCAGAGACGGTTCATGGCCACTCGGCCAACCAGCGGATTGTCGGCATCGACGAGCCATTTCGCGAAGCCGAGACGGTTCGCCGGCATGTTCTGCCGCAGCGGGTGCAGTTTCGTTGGGACGGCGGCGGACACCGCCTCGCCCGGCTTCTTGTGATTGCCGCGAATCATGAGGTGCGTCGGGCGTGGTTTTGGCAGTTCTTGCAGGACAAGGGTTGTCGTCGCCCGGCCCGGCGCGCTGTCTTTCCGCAGTTCGGCGAGGCGAGCCTGCACGGGGCCGAGGATATGGGCGCGGAGCGGGAACGCCGGCTGATTTAGCAGCGCGGCGAAGTGGGCGATTTCATCCTGGGCCAGGCCGCGACGGAGCGTGAATGCATCGCCGGATACGGGAATCGAGGGGGCGACGCTGCGACCGGGATCGGCCGTGCTGTTGAGGAAGGCGAAGAGTTGATAGTACTCTTTTTGCGAGAACGGATCGAACTTGTGATTGTGGCACTGGGCGCAGGCGAGCGTCAGGCCAAGCCAGACTTCCGCCGTCGTGTTGACGCGATCGACGATGGCCGCGACGCGGAACTCCTCATCGTCGGTTCCCCCCTCGGTGTTGGTCATCGTGTTGCGATGGAACCCTGTCGCGATCTTCTGATGGAGAGTGGCACCGGGGAGCATGTCGCCGGCCAACTGTTCGATGGTGAACTGGTCGAAAGGCAGGTCGCGATTGAAGGCGTCGATGACCCAGTCGCGATACGCCCACGCCGTTCGCCGTTCGTCCTTTTCGTAGCCGTTGGTGTCGGCGTAACGGGCCTGGTCGAGCCAGGGCAGCGCCTGGTGTTCGCCATAATGAGGCGAGGCCTGCAGACGCTCGACAGCCTTCTCATAGGCGTCCGGCGAGAGATCGTTGAGGAATGCGTCCACGTCGTTGATGCTCGGCGGCAGACCGGTGAGATCGAGGCTGACGCGGCGCAAAAGCGTGGCGCGATCCGCCTCCGGCGCGGGTGTCAGATTCTCCTGTTCAAGCCGGCCGAGGACGAAACGATCGATGGCATTGCGCGGCCAGGCCTGGTCCTTGACAGACGGGAGCGGCTTCTTGACGGGCTTGACGTAGGCCCAGTGTTCCTCGTATTTCGCTCCTCGATCGATCCACGCCTTGAGCTTCGCGATCTGAAGAGGCGTCAGGGGCTTTCCCCTGGGCGGCATGCGTTCGGAATCGTCCTTGCTGGCGATACGCTCGAAGAGACGCGACTCGCCGCTTTTGCCGGGAACGAGGGCAGGGCCGCGCTCGCCGCGCGGTTTCAGGGCGGTGTCGCGGGTTTGCAGGTCGAGTCCGCCCTTTTTCAGGTCGGGTCCGTGACACTTGAAGCAGTGATTCGACAGGATGGGCCGAATGTCGCGGTTGAACGACACCTCCTGCGCGAAGGCTGGAGCGATCAGCAGACAGCCCCAGAGGAGAACGAGTCCGATGCGAGGCATGATGGCGTTCACTCAACGGGAAGGAGACCTTTGGCGCGGAGAATCCAGGTTGCCCATGCGGCCTGTTCCGCCGTCAGCGGCGGCTCAGGCTTGATAGTCGGATAGAGTTCCAATCGGGCGTAGGGTCCGTGATCATAAGCGCGATTGAAGATCGTTTGAAGGTCGAGGGTGATCGAGGGGTCGCCGGGGAGCAAGGGCAGACCAATGGCGGGAAGGACCTGTTCCATGCGAATGGGATAGATTTTCCGGCGTTCCAGGTTGTCCATCGCTCGAATACAAACGTGGTAGTCGAATGGTCCCGCAATCGCGATGGCTCGTGCATGGGGGACGGCGGTCGTGTGCTGACCCCCGCGCAGCAGATCGATCTCGACGAGATTGACCCGGCTATCGAGGAGTTCTTGCTGCTTGAGCCGATATTGCTCGCGTCCCTCCCCCGAACGCTTGTTGGAGGGACTCAGCACCTCGATAGTCGTGACCAGCGACCGGTTGCCGCGCACGGTGTGGATCTCCGCGAAAATGTCGCTTTCCTCCACGCCTGGCGTCTCCACATCCACCTCCACTCCAGAGGGGAGAGGGGGGACGGCTGGAAGCGTCGGGGTGGGCTGCTTCGGAGGCCGATTCAGGCGCAAGATATTCACGTCCGGTTCGATGCGGCGGTCCGGATACTCGATCCAGACGCGGGAGCCAATCTCAGCATAATACGCCGGAGGCAGTGCGGCTTGCAACTCATTGCTCAACTCAACGATGAGCCGATTGTGCAGCCCCGGAAAGAACTCCGGATGTTCCAGATAGGGATCCATTCCCGGAAATGGCGATGGCATCCACTCGCCTCCTTTACGCATGGGGTCTGTCTACAGTTTACCCTTTCCCCTGCGATGAGTCGATAACTTCTGATTGCCACGAGAGGATCGGTTCGTTCTCTTCCTCATCATCGCCCGTGGGTCGATGATTGCTGCGTTCCTCTGCCGCTCACGTCCCAGACCTGCCGTTTGCCGATGCCTGCGATGTCCACCTGACGCGGGCTGTCCGCGAGATACAGGAAACGGTTGCCCACCTGCTCGTACGTCTCCTGACTGATGCACGGCGTCTCCGAAGCCGCGCGGCGCATCAGGCTCGCGGCCAGGTTCACCGGCGGCCCGACTGCCGCGAAGCTGACGTTGCGATAGGTGCCGATGTTGCCCAGGAAGACGAATCCCGAGGCGACGCCGATGCGCGCCGGCAGCAGGCGGGTCCCCAGGATCATTCGCGGACGATTGAACTCCGCAATCATCGCGAGCAGATCAAGCGCCGCCTGCACCGCGCGTTCCGCATGGCCCGTCTCGTGAACCAGGGCCATGAAGCCGCCGCCGAGGTAGTTCAATACCTGGGCGCGCAAGCGATCGAGAATGCCCGCCAACTCCGCCAGCATCTGGTTGAGCGTGTTCATCACGCCTTCCGGGTCCAGCCCCTGACAGTAGCTCTCGAAATCGACCAGTTCCAGGCTCAGAATCGACACAGGCTCGCTGACTCCGCTGGAGAGCGACGTCGTATCCTCCGGCGCTCCATAGCCACGCACTCGGCGGAAGACGTGCCGCCAATGAGCCTCCTCATCGACGGCCTTCAACGCTTCCTCGATCCGGCTGACGAGTTCGCCGCGCCGGCACGCCTCGGCTCGCAGCAACGCATCCTGCAAGGCGCGGACGACCAGCCGGCCCGGCGCCTTGGCGTCCGCCATCGCCTGGGCCAGCTCGAATTGCGTCCGCGTCGCCTCGTTCGGCAAATGCAGTGCATCGAACTGCAACAGGGCCTCGCGCAACAGGTGCATGCCCTCTTCCGAGCGTCCCTGGGCGATGCGGACGCGGGCCAGGAAGCGCTGCACCTCCGCGAGTCCCTGCGTATGTCCGACCTCGCGGAGCAACTGCTCGCCGCGTTGCAGATGCTGCTCGGCCTCGTCGATCTTGCCGTCGTGCAGCCGGGTCAGGGCAACGTACTTGCGGACGCGCCCCTCGGGGACAGCGAGCTTGAGGCGCTGATAGGTGTTGACGGCCCAATCGAGATACTCGGCCGCCTGCTTGATGAGTTTCCGCGCCGCCGCCTGCTTGCCGGCCGCTGCCTCGCGCTCGCCGCGATAGAGCGCGACCCGTCCGAGGTGATTGAGCATCCGCGCCTGGCCGACCTCGTCTCCCAGGCGATCCGCCACGAGCAACCCCTGTTCGAGCTGCGCCTCGGCCCGGTCGAACTGTTCCCATTCGATGTAGAGTCGGCCCAGTTCCTCGAAAGTCAGCACGAGTCCCTTGTCGTCGCCGGCCCGCTGCTTGCACGCCAGCGCCTGCTGAAAGAACTCGCACGCCGCGAGCAGATTGCACTTGCCCGCGTAGACCCTCCCCAGGCCGTCGAGGACGGTGCCGGTCAGGAAGTGATCGCGGCCGAGCAACTCCAGCGCCTGATGGAAGAGCGGAATGGCCGCCTCCCAGCCGCCCTGGCGCGACAGGATGAAGCCGCGCTGATAGGCCAGGACGCCGTCGAGGATGCGATCCGTCGAACGAGGCGACGCGGCCGCTTCGTCGATCTCCCTCACCCCGCGATTGAGCAAAAACTGCTGAAGCGAGAGGGACGCCCGCCCCGCCAGCACCCAGGCGGTCAGAGCCGGCAACAGCCCTTCCTCGCTGAACTTCGCCAGCACGGTCTCCTGGACCAAGCGTTCGCCGTCGAGCCAGCGTTCCAGCAGTTTCTGAGCGTCCGGCTCGATCTCACTTGCTTTGGCCAGCAACTGCTTGACCTCGATCAGGCCGCGACTCCAGCCCCAGCGGCGGAACTCGTGCAGGCTCGCCTCGAACAGCCGGCCCGCCGGTGTTTTCGCCGCCAGCGGCGCGGCGGTGATGACGCGGCCCGCGAGGTAATCGTCCAGAGCGCCGGCGAACTCGCTCATGCTGCAAAAGCGCTCGGCAGGCGCCTTCGCCATCGCCTTGAGGCAAACTGCCTCCAGCCGGGCATCGACGCTGGACGCAAGCGACGAGGGCAGGGCCGGCGCTTCGTGAATCACCTGCACGAGAATGGCCGTCGCCGGCCCGACGAAGGGAGGCCGGCCGGCGAGGAGTTCGTAGAGGATGACGCCAAGGCTGTAGATGTCGCAGCACGGTCCCATCGCCGCCGCGTCGCCCATCGCCTGTTCGGGCGGCATGTAGGCGGGAGTGCCGAGGACGATCCCTTGACTGGTGTGCGCGCCGTCCCGGCTCTCGACGCGCCGGGCGAGGCCGAAGTCCATGATGACCGGCTCGCCGCGGCGATCGATCATGATGTTGGCCGGCTTCAGATCGCGATGGATGATGCCCTGACGATGGGCCTCGTCGAGGGCCTGGGCGAGGACGCGGATCAACTCGGCGATGCGGCGCGGCTGCGGTCTGAACGCGGCGAGACAGCGCGACAGCGGATCGCCCTCGACGTAGGCCATCGTCAGGAAGTGCTGTTCGTCGAGGGAGCCGACGTCGAAGACCTGGCAGATGTTGCGATGATTGAGGCGCGCGGCGGAGCGCGCCTCGCGCAGGAAGCGATCGAGAGCGAGCGGCGAGCGGAGGATCTCGGCATTGGGCATCTTAAGGGCGACCTGGCGTTCGAGGACGGGATCCTGGGCCAGGTAGACCGTCCCCATCCCGCCGCGTCCGAGTTGGCTGAGGAGCTGATAGCGTCCGAAAGTTCGAGGCAGTGCTTCGGGATCGACGGGCAATTCGGTCGTCCGTCCACTGTGGCCGACGGTCGTGTGCGTCAGCGTGTGAGGAATGTGAATCTCTTGAGGCGATTGCTGGACGGTGGGCGGCTCTTTCGACGGAGGTTGAC
>JBBRIK010000106.1:0-9477 GCA_038221045.1 Gemmatales bacterium | reverse complement strand
TGGTGATGCTACAGTCTCCGGAAAGTCCTTCGATCATGGGTCAAGGAACAGCGTTTGCCGGCCGCCGAGGACGACCCCGGCAGGGCGAACGTTGCGCGGCGTGCCGCTGGCCCGTCCGCTGATGGTTTCGCTGGGGACCAGCCGCCAGGCCTGCACCACGTCTTCGTCCGGTTTCAGCAGCGGCGCAATCTCCGCCAGCAGGGACGCGACGGTGTCCTCGCCGCCTTCCAGCCAGAAGACCGACTGCTGGCAGCGGAGGGCGCGTTTGCTCATGAACCGGCCGACGCGCTGGAGCCGGCGCGGATCGGCAATATCGTAAGCGATCAGCCAGGGCATGGTGTCGTCTCCTGCCGGTTGTGGGCCGGCGGTCACGCCGGCTTGCGGGTGTCCACGGCGGCGATCAGGAGCATGGCCAGCAGGATGAAAAGCATGAGGTACATGAGGCACTCTCCTGATGCGGAATCGCCGGGCGTTGCATGGGTAGAGACAGCAAGGAATACGCTGCCGCCCTGGCAACGATGACAGAGGAGACAGCAGTTGAACGAGCCTGTCATTCGAGGCGTCCGGCAAGCGTATTACTGGGAATGTCGATCCAGTTGCAAGAAGGGCCGTCGCAGTATGAGGCAATGCCGCGCGCAGAGCAGCACACGCCCTTCGTATTCGTGGAATCGGGACGATGCCCGCTTCATGAAAATGTCAAGGACTGCTGTTGACCTGGCTTGCGAATGTGATAATTTGTGAATAGCGGTCGAGAGCAAAGCAAATCTCAGGATGATCGAGCCGCCCATGGAACCGCTTTGTGAAGTGATCTGGTACAGTTTTGCCTGGAACGACGTCTTGAGGCTGCCAATGCCGGAGGAAGTACGTCGAGAGAACGAAGAGGGTCGATATTTCCTCGAGCAAGATTCCATGCATGAGAACGACAATGTTTCCGGCGACAAACTTCAGTTCAGAGATCAACCTGAGCGCCAGTACGATCCTGGCTTCCTTCTTGAAACTGGACGTCAGCAAGCAGGAAGCCCTCCGCGAAAAAGTGGAGGTGGCCATCGATCCGGAGGCCGGCACGGCGCAGCGTGAGGATGCGGAAAAGGCGATCCTTGCGGCACTCGAGTTGAGAGGCGTTCCTCGTCCGGGCGCCCGAACACTGAGCAGAGAGGAACGGCTCTCGCGGGAGCAACTGGCGCTGCGCGAGAAGCTGGAGCAACAGGAGAGCGAGTTTGCAGAGAAGCTCTGCGGTCTAATGGCGGAGCGGCAGATAACGCAGGCTGAGTTGGCCCGGCGTATCGGTGTCGGCCAGTCGGCCGTGTCGATGCTGCTGTCGCGCAAGTGCCGGCCGCAGCCGCGCACTCTCGGCAAGATCGCGGCGGCGCTGGGCGTGACGGTCGAGGAATTCTGGCCAGGGAAGGTGGAGCCCTAACGTAGTGTGGCCGCTACCTGCCCCTCGGCCGGCTGATGGTGGAGACGGTCCGCTTGTGAAGCGCTGGAGACCGGACAGGTTGAAGCCGCGCCTGAATTCTCTACACTCCATCATTGGACCCCGCGCCACTTCCCCGCCTGGCCATTAGAGAGGCCATTGAAACGCTCACCCCTGCATTTCGGTTGCGAGTAGGTGAGCGCGAGGGTCTGCTCTTCCTCGTGGAACCCTTCGTCCTGAAGTCCTCCGCCTGGAGGCGAAACCAGGCTCGCCTTCTCTCGTTGCATCCACAAACGAATTCCTCGTTCCCACGCTCTGCGTGGGAACGAGGAGCCACGAGGAGCCAGAAGATGCCTCATGCCAAAATCGAGAGCGGCACACCGTTGCATCCACAAACGATGAAAGAGTCCCTTGTCGAATCCCAAACTGATTCGTAGAATGCGACGGAATTTGAGTCTTTGAGCAAACGGAACGTCCTGGGCAACCACCGACAGGTGTAAACCTGTCGGCGGAGCGAAGCGCGCCCCTACCGGAACAGAGAGAGAAAACCATGTAAATCGATGACCTGCGTCCTCACCTACTTGCAACGGAAAAAAGGAGATCGACCATGTCTTGGTCCGCCGTCTGGGATCTGCCCGCGCCTGTCGGCCGGGTACTCGTGACCGAATCCGCCCTCCGCCACTGCTTCAACAGACATACTCTCAATTCGTGGGAACCCTGGAACGAGTTCCTGGGGGGATCACTGTCGCCTCAGTTCCACGGCTGTTGGAACGAACCTTCCGCGGCGCGCCGTCTCATTCTGGATGAGATAGCAGCCCTGATGGGAGAGAGCGTCCGGCGCGCAATCGAGCGACCTCTCTTCCTCTCGCACGAGCAGCACGCTCTCCTCTATCTCACCTACGAAATCATCACGCGGAGCGGCCTCCTCGTCGTGATTCGCCAGCGCGGCGGACAGGCCGAGTTGAAAACAGCCTTCTTCCCGTATGCGGCCTGCTCCGAACGGCCCTCACGGCGATGGAAGGGGACAGTTCGGTCTCGCGTCGAGTTGTATGCTGTACTGCGATCAGTCGATGGGAAACCTGAATGGTCCCTCCCGACAGCCGCGCATGAGGTCCCCTTGGGGGATCCTCATGGATTCCGCCGTAACATCAAGTTCGAGAGCCTCCATGTCTGGGATTTCCGCGAAGTCGTGCTGCCGGATCGCGACGGCCCTCTGATCCTCTGGGGAACTCGCCCCCTCGGTTGGCCAACGGAGACGGAAACAGAGCAGAAGATGGCTGACCCCTTTCCCCTCAAGAAGCGGAAGCGGGGCGGCGGAACATCCTGACTCAACGCCCACGCGGTCCCCAGGTGCTGGGGACCGCATCCCAGAATTGTGACTGCGGCCCCAGAAAAAAAGTGGAACTCCTGTCATCGGCCGCCCACGGCAGGCGTATCGTCTTTTAGGCTACAGGCCGCATGCGTGCGGCGTCGGAACCCAGCGTGCCGCCGGAGTTAGCCCGATCATGGATACGACCCAGAACGTGCCTGCCGGTCTAGGGGGACTTGCCCACCTCTACCGCGATGAGGAGCAGTCCCTCGCCCTTCGGGAGCAAGCGCTTGCCGGCCTGATCGAGACCTACGTCTTCTGTGCCGCATCTCCAGCCCGTGGGGAAGAGGCCGGCAATCTGCTCGCGGAGTGCCTGGAGCCGGTGATACGGCGGATGGCACGGCGCGTCGCCCGCGGGGCCACTCATGGTGAAAGGGCAGACTTCGTGGAGGAGGCTCTGACGCTCGTTCTGGCCCCTCGGGAAGGGTTACCGGCCCGGATCTGTGGCTACCAGACTGGCCGCCGCCTGGAACCGTGGCTGCGCACCGTGCTGCAACACCTGTGGATGGACGGACGACGGGAGTGGTTGCGTCGTCATCGACTCCTGCAGGATTTCGCCAGGACGCGCCCCTTCGTGGTCGTGGTCGGGGAAGGGTTCATTCTGCCCGAGTCCCTGGCCCGCGCGGATCTGGACCGTTTGGCCGGCTGGGACCGCCGGCGCCGTGTGGAAGTCCTGTGCCTGGCTGGCCTGTGGCCGCTCATCCCCCCCGACTCCTGGGAAGGTTGGCTCGTTGACTATGAGCGGCTGCGAAACAGGGAACTGTGCCGTCCGTTTCCTCCCGACGACATCAAATTCTGTGATCAGCCGAAGGAGCGCCTGCGCCCTCTGGCTGAGCGCTTTGGCTATTCCCCAAACACCTTGGCTGTTCGGTGGCTGCGGTCACACCATTATTTGAATGAACTCGACTTCATTCGCGAACTGACTCCGACGTGACTGGCGCGGAGGCATCATGCCCTGCCGTGTTGAACCGTCGAAACCCAATGTGACCCCGCCGCCGGCATGATGCCCGAGGGCGGCGAGGAGACTTGCCATGGTCGAGACCATCTACCCCTTCCTGGATGACCCCTTCGGTTGCACGGAAGACCTGCGCGACGCTCTGACCGACCCCGACCTGGAGAAGGTCGGCAACGACGGCCAGACCGGGCCTGACGGGGCGCGCGCCGCCTACCGTCTCGCCCTCACCCTGGGCCGTTGCCGCCTGTTCGGAGTCGATCCGGGGGAAGAGTTTGATGGGGTGCTGCCGTCTCGCCTGGCCCTGGCGGCCGCTTCCGAACTGACCCGGCTACTGCTGAGCCAGTCGGACGAAGCGGCGAATTTGGGCGAGCGCTGGGACAGAGCGGTGGACCCTTCGGAGGCCGACAATCTCTGTGCGGGTCTGCTCAGCACGCGAATGGAGGCGTGGGCGGTGGGTCTTGCCCTGGATGAGGCGCAGGAGGACTGCGAAGAGGAAGAGCGTTCCCATGCGTCTGCCCTGGCCGACGCCATCGACCGCGTTCAGGATGCGCTGGATCGATTCGACGTTCCGTTGGAAGCGCAAACGGAAGTCCTCGCGACAATCGCGAACACCCGACTGCTCGACAACTGGCGAGCGCTGCTGGCCGCTCCTTACAAGGACGATCTGCCGTGGTGGCTGGACGGTCGGCTGGAGGAAGCGGCTTGCTGTACGGAAGAAGAGGCCGTGCGCACTCTCCCTGGCCCGACAGCCTGGGCGGAGGTGCGCAATCGCACCAGGACGGCTCGCGAAAATGGGCAAGGCTGGTCCTGGCTGCACGAGCCGCGCCTGATGGCCGCCGCTGAGGCCGGCTCCTCGCCGTTCGTCGCTCATCGCGATTGGCGCTCGCCTGACGGCGTCTATACGGCCACCCTCGCGGCTGGTCCTGATGCGGCAGACAGCATCCGGGTCAACTTCTACCGTGAAGGCGAACCAGCCCCCGAACTCGCTGGCGAACCCGCTTTCCTCGCGGGCGTGCCCTCCACGATTGACACCGCCGGCAATGCCGACTTCTCCCTCGTCGCTCTCCGCCATGCCCGCGATATAGGCCGTCCCCTCTCTCTCGTGGTCGGTGCTGGTGGGACCGAGTGGCTGCCACTCTTCAAAGAGGAGGCTTCGTGATACACCGTCTCGATTCCGGTACCATCACGGACCTCTGCCGGGGACCTCTCGACCCAGCGAACCCGGCACGGTGTGCGCGGGCGGTCCGTGAATTCGGCCCGCTGGCGCAGTGGTGGTTGCACCCGAAGGCCCTGGAAGCCGCGGTCAGCCATCAGCCCGCTTACCGCTGTTTCATGGATCGGCCCGCACTGCCCGGCTCACTCGGGTCGTGCTGGGTCGTGTTCGCGCGACAGCAGCCGTTGCCCTTGCTTCGTCCCGCGTTCCTGTTGCCGCTGCGCTGGCACCCGCGGTCCCAGCACGGGCGGGGGTTGCCAGGGCCGCTTCGCCGCCTCGCCGACGAGGTTCTCGGTCAACTGCGCGGTGTGCCGGCTGTGGCGCAACATGACTGGGGCTTGCACCTTCACGACGGGGCGGGTTTGACAGGCATGGATCTCACGGCCCTGAACGAAAGCGATATCGGTGTACTATCGGGCTGGGCGGCGCTCGCGGGCGGACTGCTCTTGGCAGCGGAGGAGCGGTTGCCCAACCCTCACATTTGGGCCAGCGCTGCCTGGCATCCGGAGTTCGGCATCGATGGCGTCGATGGGATCGACGGAAAACTCGAACTGGCCCGCGAGTGGGAGGTCAAGCAGTTTTTCCTGCCGGCGGAACACCAACGGCAGGCTCTTGAGTGGGCGCGAGCGTATTGTCCCGGATTATCGTCCCCGCCACTCTTGCCGGTCGCTCGCGACCCTGTCCCATCGTCCCTCCTGCGTCCTTTCCTGGAGCAACTCGGGGTGCCGCCCGCTCCGGAGGGTCCCTGGGAGAAGCGAGTGGCGCACTACCGAGGAATCAGCCGCACGGGGGCCGACAAGTACCACTGGAGTCATCTTCTTCGGACGATCGTCTGCCGCTGCGGCGAAAAGTTCAGGCTGCGCTATCCGGAATTGAAGGCCAAACGGCTGATCACCGTGGTAAGTACGAGTCCTTCTGTTGTCGTCCTGGCACCGGCCTCTTTGCAGGTGCAAAGCTGTCTGCTGCTCTACGAAGAGGCGGATCAGAAGGTGAAGATGATTGTCCCCATCCTTGAAGAGTTCCTGCGTTCGGTGGGGATCCAGCCAAGGAGTGAACCGATCCGGGTGGGCAGCCGTGAAATCGAGTTAGAGACGATCGCTCCCCGTGTCCGAGAGTTTTGCGCGGGCGTGGCAGCCGACGAGGTCATCTACGACATGACGCCGGGCTACAAGCCGCTGAGCCTGGCGCTGGATGAAATCGCCTCGCCGGAGAGTTGGCGGATCTACTGCCGCCACGAGCAATTGCCGGATCGGAACGTCGATCCCGGGACAGAACACTACGACGCCTGGCAGGGACCCCGCACGAATGGGGCAAGAGACACAATTCCTTGCGCTTTTGTGTCATCGTGAGCCAACCTCAAGCGTAGTCCTTATTGAACGGCGCCGGCCCAGAGGGGTGAAAGCCGCAAGTTGTGAATCCTTCATAGCAAGTGACACTGATTTCTTCCCAGGATGCTGAGCAGAGCAGGAATGTAGAGAAGTAACCATGCCAAAGGCGAATCAGATTCCTCCGTTTCCTGCCGATAAGCCAAGTCGGGTTTCTGCAGGCGAGACGACTCGGGAATATCAGATCGAACTGATCACGCCGATGTTCGGCGGCGGGGTCCAGGCGGGGGCAAATGACCCCCAGATGCCGATTCGCGGCACGGCGATCCGAGGTCAACTCCAGTTCTGGTGGCGAGCGACACGCGGGGCAGCCTGCGCGACGTTGCAAGAACTGCGCAAGCGGCACCGCGAAGTATGGGGCGCGACGGACTGTGCCAGCCGGATAATCGTCGAAGTGGCCGATATCCAGGCCAGCGAATCGGTACCGTGCGCTCAGCACCGCTGGGATCCGCAGGCTCGGCGTGGGCAGGGCGGATGGCGGCTCAACTGGGCGCAGCCCTTCGCCGGCCGCGAGAACCCCTTACCCTACTTCCTGTTCCCGTTCCAGGGCGTGATGCCGCAAAACAATCCTCAGGCCCAATCGGAAGAGGATCCCGCCCGTTGCATCCATCGCGCCTCGTTCACGCTGCGGCTGCGTTTCCCTGCGGAGTTGTCGGCAGATGCGGACGTTGCAGTCTGGGCATGGGTGAACTTTGGCGGCCTGGGGGCGCGGACGCGCCGCGGATGCGGTTCCCTTCGCTGTCGCGCCCTCGCGCCCGCAGACGAACGGAGCGTTGCCGAGTGGCTGCGCCAGCATCTTGGTGAGCAATCAACGGCTGAACACGAATGGCCCATATTGCCGCCAAGGCTACTGGCCCGGCCCGAGGCCGGCGATGTGATCGATGTCTGGGGTTGGTTAGCAGGTCTGTTCCGCCATTTCCGGCAAGGTGAGGGGTTCGCTCGTAATCCGGGAAGTGCGGGCCGGCCAGGACGCTCGCGCTACCCGGAACCAGAGACAATTCGCGAGACGATGGGCGCCGACCGTAGCATGAGCGGCCACGAACGTTTGGCCCGAGTCCCTGCGGACGCCTTCCCGCGTGCTGAACTCGGCCTCCCCATCGTGTTCCACTTCCAGGGACGCGGCGAGCCGGCCGATACGACGCTTCAGCCCCGCAACGCGGAACGAATGGCCAGCCCAATTATTCTCAAGCCGCTCGCACTGGCTGATGGACGAGCCATCCCAATCATCCTGCCGCTGCAGACTCCGGCTCTGACGGAGGTCGAATTGCTTTCGGGCAATAATGGAGCAGGCATATGGGGCGTGCGTGCGTTCCGCGACCCTCGTCTGGCAACCTACCCCAACTCGCCGCTGACGGGCCTGACGAGCCAAGGATCAGCTCTCGAAGCGTTCTTGAACTTCGCCTGCCGTCCGACCACTGCTGATGGCCCCGGATTCGTGGAGATCACTCGATGACTGCCCATTTGCTGCAACTCGCGCTCGGCCCCGTGCAGGAACTGATTGAGCGTGCTCGTCGCACCCGCGATCTGTGGTTCGGCTCGATGCTCCTTTCGGAGATCAGCAAGGCCGCAGCCAGGGCTGTCTGTGAGGCGGGGGGCAAACTCATCTTCCCTGACGACGACGAGGCCACCCTCCACCCCAATAGTGACCTGAGCATCGCCAATATCATTGTCGCTGAACTACCTCCCGGACTCGAACCTCGCGAGATAGCCCACCAAGCCAAAATCGAGGCGATGAGGCACTGGAAATCACAGTTCGCAGATCCGGTCTACGATCGGTTCCAGGGGGCGATCCGCCACGAGATCTGGAACGATCAGGTCAATGACATTTTCGAGTTCTACGCTGCGTGGGTGCCATTCACCCTGGACCAGTACAAGGAGCAACGAGAGCGTTTGGGCCGGTTGCTGGCGGCCCGCAAGAATTGCCGGAACTTCGTGGAAGCAAAAGGACGCGATGGCGTACCCAAGTCTTCGCTCGACGGGCTTCGCGAGACAGTGCTAAAGGATCCAAAGCTCGAACCCTGGCCGGAGCAAACACACCGCCGGCTGCGCCTCCGCATCGGCGAACAGCTCGATGTCCTCGGTCTCGTCAAGCGCACGGCGTCGGACGATGAGGACAATCGTGTTTCCCACCGGCACTATCCTTCCGTCTCACGCATCGCTGCCGATCCCTGGCTGCGCGGTGTCTCCAGGACGGACGAGGGGCAACAGCGCCTCGCCGCCCTTCGGGCCGTTTGCACTCAGTTGCGGAACGAGCGGTTATTGAACCGGATCGATGAGGAGCGCTATCCTCAGTATCGCGATTTCCTCTTCGAGGGATCGGCAGTTTATCGCACGCGTCACCACGAACTAAAGGAAGAAGTCCTCGAAAACGAGGACCAGACGAGACTGTTTGAGCGGCTGAGTTCAGCACTTAAAGCCATCGAACAGTTTGCTCGTGACGCGGGACTGGGGGCCGAACCCGACCCCTACGTCACCGTGATCGTCGCGGACGGAGACCGAATGGGAGCAGCTATCTCTGGGCTGGCTTCACCCGACGCGCATCGGACGTTCTCGCGTGAGTTGGCGCAGTTCGCAATCGATGCGGCCAAGGTCGTCAGCAATCATCAGGGTGTGCTGGTCTACTCCGGTGGCGACGACGTGCTGGGCTTCGCTCCGGTTGATAAATGCCTGTCCTGCGCTCGCGAGTTGCATTCGCTTTTCCACAAGACAATGGCCAGGGCACTGCCCAATGTACCGGAGAAGGATTTGCCTACTCTTTCCGTCGGCGTTGCCATCGGACACTTTCTAGAGAACCTCGAAGACCTGCTCGCTTATGGCCGCGCCGCCGAGACTGCCGCCAAGAAGCAGAAGCCCGACCGCAATGGCCTCGCTGTGCATCTGCACAAGCGCGGCGGCGCGCCGATCAAGGTTCGCAAACAGTGGACAGTGAATCTCGACGCGCGGCTAAAGGAGTACGCAGGGTGGTTCCTCGACAGAGCAATTTCCAACCGCACTCCGTATGAACTGCACCGCCTCGCCGACCTCTATGACGACTGGCCCTCTGCAACACTCACAGTCGCCATTCAGCGCGATGCGTTCCGAGTGATCGACAAGAAGCGACCAAGCGGCGTGAAGACAGGGGAAATGCAGGAGATTCGCGAC
>JBBRIK010000105.1:0-9554 GCA_038221045.1 Gemmatales bacterium | reverse complement strand
GTCGGACCACCTGTGCTGGACTGGAGTCGCCGGCCGGAATACGCACGACCTTCTGCCCATTCCACTGAACGAGGACACGTTGGAGCACGTCGCCGGCCGCGTTCGAGAGGTGCAGGACTTCCTGGAGCGGCCGCTGGTGCTGGAGAACCCCAGCACCTATGTCGGCTTCGTTGACTCGACAATGACCGAGTGGGAGTTTCTCAGCCGCCTGGCCGAGGAGACCGATTGCGGGCTGCTGCTCGACGTGAACAACGTTTACGTCTCGAGCGTCAACCACGGCTTCGACCCCGCCGAGTACATCCGCAACGTCCCCCACCAGCGCGTGGTCCAGTTCCACCTGGCGGGCCACACGCACTGCGGGACGCACGTCATCGACACGCACGACGGCGAAGTCATCGACCCTGTCTGGGAACTGTACCGGCTCGCGCACCAGCTCACCGGCGGCGCATCGACGCTGCTGGAGTGGGACGCCAAGATCCCCACCTTCCCGGTGGTGCATGCGGAGGTACTCAAGGCACGCGACTACATGGCCGCGCGCCTGCCGGCCCCAGCGTTCGCCACAAACCGGCCGGCGGTGGGGGTGGCAGGCGTTTCCAATCCCGTGTCGTTCCTCGTCGCCGAGGTGCAAGGGGCGGATTCCGCCGCGGGAGAGGCTTTCTGAGGCCGGAACGATGGCTGCGCCAGGAGGAGGGTCGGAATCATGTCGTGTTTTATTCGGACCGTGCGGAGGTGGTATCTGGCGGAGATCCGCTGCTTGACGTACTGCCAGTCCGTGTTGCTTTTGCTCCTCCGCCTCTACTTCGGCTGGGCCTTCTTCAAGGCGGGCCTGGGGAAGTTGCAGCACATCGACACCACAGCCGAGTACTTTGCCGGCCTGGACATCCCCCTGCCGACCCTGAACGCCTGCCTCGCCGGGACGACCGAGAGCTTCGGCGGGCTGTTGTTATTGCTCGGAGTGGCGTCGCGGGTGGTGACGATCCCCTTGATCTTCACGATGCTGGTTGCCTACTTCACGCAGCACATCGAGGAGCTTCGACCTCTCTGGACTCTCAAGGAGAACGGCGGTTACGACCCGGCAACCTTCTTCAAGGCCGCTCCGTTCCCGTATCTTCTGACGGCGCTCATCGTCCTCTGCTTCGGCCCAGGCGCCTTCTCGGTTGACGGCGTGCTCAAGTGGTACTTCGACAAGAAACAGAAAGCTGCCGAGCGCGGCGGCCCTCCTGCTCAAACCTGACTACAGAGCGACGGAGAGAAGACCGTCGCTTACGCTTCCGGCTCTGTCACTACCTCGCAAGGAGACCGTATGAGTGATTCGACCCTCAATCGACGCGACCTGAACCGCCTGGCCCTCGCGGCCCTCGGTGGACTCTTCACGGGCGCAATCGTCGGCTGCAGCGGCCGCGACAAGGACAAGCAGACGGACGACAAGAAGGAAAAGGAACCCGCCCCCGGCGACGCAACCTCCCGTCTGCTGCAAGACCCTCACGTCTGTCGCGGCATCAACACCTGCAAGAACAAGGGCAAGAAGGGGACGACCAACGAGTGCGCGGGGCAGGCCCACTGTGCCACGGTGGCGGCCCACGATTGCAATGGGATGAATGAATGCAAGGGGCAGGGCGGCTGCGGCAACAACCCAGGCGAGAACAAGTGCAAGGGGCAGGGCGGCTGCCAGGTGCCCCTGAGCGACAAGACCTGGCCCAAAGCCAGAAAGCGGTTCGAGGAGCTGATGGCCAAGGGCGGCAAGAAATTCGCCGAAGCTGCGGCGAAATGACTTGACGTTCCTCTTCCATTCACCCACTAACAGGGGCGGACAGACGCTGCCCCTCCAGCCATGAATGCCACCAACATGCAAGGTCACGCTCTCGAACGACTGCAGCGCTGGATGCAAGCTGCGATCGTCCACCCGTCAAGCGTCGTGGAGGGCATGGATTCCGAGGCCGCGCGGACTCACATCGACGTCGGAGCGGAAGGGGTCGAGACTATCTTGACCCGCTCTGGGACGCTGACGGCCGTTGAGCGTCTGGGCATCTACGGATCGGCCTACTACGCCCGCCTTCTCGAGTGCCTGCGCGATGAATTTCCCGTCTTGAAGCAGGCGCTCGGGGAGGAGTTGTTCGACACCTTCGCGGTCGGGTATTTGCAAGAGTACCCTTCCCGAAGTTACACCCTGGTACAACTGGGCGCGAACTTCCCTCGTCACCTCGCGGAGACTCGTCCCGACACGGACGGTGACAGGGAGGGCGGCGTGGACTGGCCCGATTTCCTGATCGATCTGGCCACGTTGGAGTTGACCTTCAACGAAGTGTTCGATGGCCCCGGTGTGGAGGGAGTGCGACTGCTGGACGCCGCGCGGCTGCTTGAAATCCCCCCGGAGGGGCTGCTGGATACGCGGCTGGTCTGCTCGAAGTGTTTGCGTCTCCTGGCCCTACGCTATCCAGTGCATCGTTACTACACGGCAATCCGGAACGAGCAGGAGACGGAGCTTCCCGAACCGGCTGACACTTTCCTTGCCGTCAACCGCCGCCGCTACATTGTGCGCCACCACGAACTGTCCCGCCCGGCTTACGAACTCCTGTCGGCCCTCGCCGCTCGCCGGACGGTGGGCGAGGCGATCGCCGCGGCCGCCGAGGCAGCGGGTCCGGAAGTCGAACTCCTGGAAGCGAACCTGGCGATGTGGTTTCAGAGTTGGGCGGAAGAAGGGTTCTTCTCCACCTTTGAACGGGGAGATGCAGCGGCTACTTCTTCAGCCACCTGTTGAACCATTCCACGTTCCGCGTCAGCACGTCGCGCTGCAAGCGCGGCTCCTGGACGCTGTGACCCTGACGCGGATAGACCGCCATCTCGACCGGCACGCCGCGCCGCTTCAGGGCCGCGTAAAGCTCGTGCCCCTGCGCGATCGGCACACGCTCGTCCTGGGCGCCGAACTGGATCAGCGTCGGTGTCTTGACGTTCTTGATGAAGGTCATCGCCGAACGCTTCTCGTACAGTTCGCGCTTCTCCCAGGGCGGGCCGCCGAAGTAGTTCTCCATGAACTGCGGGATGTCCGTCTGGCCGTACATGCTCGCGAGGTTGCTCAAGCCTGCGCCGGTCGAGGCCGCCTTGAAGCGATCCGTCTGCGTGATGGCCCAGTTGGTCATGAATCCGCCATAGCTCCAGCCCATGATGCCGAGACGCTCCGGGTCCGCGATCCCCTGCTTCACGAGGTCATCGACGCCGCTCAGGATGTCGTCGAGATCCTTACCGCCCCAGTCGCCGATGTTGGCCTTGCGGAACTCGTCGCCATACGCGGTGCTGCCGCGCGGATTGGGACAGAAGACGGCGTAGCCCTGGCCCGCGAAGACCTGCACGGGATAGCGCGACGCCTGCACCGGCCCCGGCGGATAGAGCGAGAAGCCCTTCATGAACTGGAGCGCCGGCCCGCCGTGAATGTACGTCAGCATCGGATAGCGCGCCCCCTCCTTGAACCCGACCGGCTTGACGAGCAAGCCCTCGATCTCCCGGCCATCCTTGCTTTTCCAGCGAAGGATCTCGACGGCCCCCAACGCCAATTCCTTCACTTGCGGATTCACATTCGTCAGTTGCTTCAGGGGTTCTTCCCCTTCATACAGGTAAACGTCCGCGGGGTTATCGGGATCTTCGCGGACCAACGCGATGGTACGGGTGTCTCTCTCGGAACTGATACTGATACGGTCATGGACGCCTGCCGCAGACGGTTGAACCAGCCCTCGCCGGTACAACTGACGACTCGTGCCCTGGTCGCCGACAAAGCAGAGATCTTTAGAACCCGTCCAGGCGAAACTCTGGGAGGACGCGAAACGAAAGTTATCGTACTCCGGGCTAATCTTCCCCGGCTTGCTGTCTTCTCCGGTCCCGATGATCCAGACGGCGGCACTGTCGAGCCAGGTTGCCTTGCCGAGTCGGCCAATGAAGGCGATAGAGTTGCCGTCCGGAGAAAATCGGGGCTGAGCTACTACTCCCTCGCCCTTGATTCGCGCTCGCGATTTACCGTCCTCGACCGTCAGCAGATGCAGGTCCGAGGCGATCACGTCGCGCGGCCGGGGCGAAGCCTGCGTGGTGTAGGCGATGCACTTGCCATCCGGCGACCAGTCGAAGCCGGTGATGTGGAACTCGCCCGAGGTCAGCCGGCGGCTTCGGCCATTGTCCACCTCGATCAGGTGCAAATGGCTCATCTTCATTTCCTGGCCGATCACGATGACGTCCCCGCGCTCCTTCTTGAACGCCTTCTCCTGTTCCGTCTCGGGATCGGCGGCCAGGAAGGTGAGCGACTTGCCATCGGGTGACCAGGCCATGTCGCTCACGGCCGTCGCATGATCGGTCAACTTGCGCGGTTCGCCCCCCGCACGCGGCAGCAGCCAGACCTGCGGCTTGCCTCCACGATCCGAGAGAAATGCGATCGTCTTGCCGTCCGGCGACCAGCGCGGCGTGTCATCGCGTCCCGGTGCGCGCGTCAACTGGACTGTCTTCCTGTCCTTGGCGTTTACCAGCCAGATGTCGCTGTCGTACTTGCTCTTCTCCTCATCGAGGACGGTGAGGACATAGGCCACGGCGGAACCATCGGGCGCGATCCGAACCTCGCCGACGTTGCGAATGTTCATCAGGTCATCGACCGTGACAGGCCGTTTGTCGGCGAACGCACCGGCTGGCAGGAGGAAGACGAGGAGCGCGACACGCAGCAGAGCGTTCATCAGTGTGGACCTCGTAATGGAACGAGCCCGAAGCGCAAGCAAAGGTCTTGTGACGCCCCCTTGCACGAGAGCATCACAAGACCCTTGCTTGCGCTTCGGGCTCGTGTTGGTTATCTCACAGGAGTTCGCGAACCGGCTCGCGGTCGTCGAGAATGTACATCGGCCGGCCGCTGCCGGTGTTGAAGGTCGTCGCCGGATCGATGCCCATGGCGCGGTAGAGCGTGGACATCACCTGCGGCACCGTGACGCGACGATCCTTCGGATACTCGCCGCGCGCGTTGGTTGCGCCGATCATCTGGCCCATCTTCATGCCGCCGCCAGCGACCAAGGCGCTCATGGCCGGCGACCAGTGGTCGCGGCCCGCTCCGCCGTTGATGCGCGGCGTACGGCCGAACTCGCCCCACATGACGACGAGTACGTCCTTTTCCATGCCGCGATCGTGCAGATCCTGGACGAGGTTGGCGATGCCGCGATCGACCTGCGGCAACTGGCGCTTGAGTTGCGTGAAGTTCTGCCCGTGCGTGTCCCAACTGCCGATCGACAGCGTCACGCAGCCGACGCCCGACTCGACGAGCCGGCGTGCAGTCAGGAAGCCCTCCGCGCCCTTGTAGCGCTCGCGCGACTTCTGCTCTTCCTTGGTCAGGTCGAGGGCCTTACGGACCGTGCCGGACGCGACCATGTCGAAGGCCTTCGTCGTGAACGAGTCCATGCCCTGCATTGTGCCGGAAGCATCGACGTCGCGACGGGCCGTGTCGAACGAACCGAGCAGCCCCTTGCGGTCGTCGTTGCGGTCCACGTTGACGGTGCCGGGCAGTTTGAGGTTCTGCATGCCGGGGCCGGACGGCGTGAAGGGCCGATGCGCGATGCCGAGGAAGCCCGGTTCGGTGCCGCGCGACATGCCGCGCAGACTGACGAACGGAGGCACGTCGGCGCCGGACGAACGCAGTTTCGACACGACCGAGCCGAACGACGGATGCGGCATGGCCCGGCTCTGATTGTCGCTGTAGCCGGTCATGGTGAGCGTGTCGGAGTGTTCATCGACGGAGACGATCGAGCGGATGGCGGCGAGCTTGTCCCACATCTTGGCCTGGAGCGGGAAGTGCTCGCAGATCTGGCAGCCGGAGACGTTGGTGGCGATCGGATTGAACTCGCCCCGGAACTCTTTCGGGGCATCGGGCTTGAGGTCGTACATGTCCATGTGCGACGGGCCGCCCGGCAGGTAGATCATGATGGCGGCCTTGTGCGACGACGGGGCGGCGACTTGCTTGGCGGCGGCGCCGTTGGCGCGGAGCCGAAGCATGTCGGCCAGGGTGAGACCGGCGCCGAAAGCGCCGATCTGGAGGAAGCTTCGGCGGCTGACGCCGTCACAGAATCGCTGCTTCGCTCCGAGAAGTGTGAGCATGGTGGGACCCCCCTAACGTGGTGAACCGAACTGAGCGATGCGGTTGATGGTAAACCTCGGCGCGAATCCAGGCAAGATAAATTTGACTTCGCGAAAGCATCGATGACAGTCGATGACAGATTCTCGTTCCCACGCTCTGCGTGGGAACGTGCTATTCGACGCTCTGCGTCGTCTTACGAACAGTCGCGTCACTTCATAATACGACGCAGAGCGTCGAAGAAGCCGTTCCCACGCAGAGCGTGGGAACGAGGAGGATAGAGGACCTTCTTTCTTGCCGCTTGCGGCTTAGCGGGCTGCCTGCTAAGCCGCAAGCGGCAACAAGGCATTCCGCTGTCGATTCGTGCGCGGCTCGGCCCCTCAAAACGAAAGGCGCACTCAGGATCGAAGACAAATGTCATTGCGAGCGCGTGACGGGCGGGGTAGCATCACTGCCTGAAGGCGAAAGGCTCCGTTCTGCCGTGAGAAGGCCCATGAACCGCGTTCCTGAGATCCACGTCGAGAAGCATCCACCCGAGCGGCGTCAGCCGAAGGTCGTCAGCGCTCATTGCGGATGCTGCTGCTGTTGCTGCTGCTGCTTGCACTCCGTCGGCGGGCTGGTCGGAGCGGCCATGGGGTCGGCCCCCGTCCAGGCGCTCGACGAGGGCTACTACATTGAGGACGAGGCCAATCCGGGACAGTACAAGCTGATCCGCGTTGCGGGACAGAAGACCGCCAACGCCGCGGTCGGATCCTACTGGCTCCTCTTCGGCATCCTCTGCGCCCTCGGAACCGTCATCCCCTTCGGAGGAGGCGCCGGCGGCGGCATTATCATCCTGCTCATATTTCTGCCCGGCGTTCAGATCACCGCGTCGTTCGCCTCCCTGCTCGCGGTGGCCTTTCGAGGCGGCAGCAAGCCGGAGTATCAGCAGATCGGCAAGATCACGCTCTTCACCGTCCTCGGCACCCTGCTGGGTCTGGGCATTATGTGGCTCACCTGCATCGGGTCGAGCGGCTTCACGGGCTGGTAGTTCCAGAGGCGGGAGTTCCGATCATGTCCAGTCCCGTTTCTCCTTCCGGTGCGCCGCATCGCCGGAAGCGTCCCTTCCGCAAGCGCTACGCCGTCCTGCTCGCGCTCCTGGCACTGCTCCTGATCGCTCTCGCCGGCGCGATCATTCGCGGCACCTGGGCCGACAAGGAACCGCGCGATCCGAAATCGTCCGACGACGGGGTGATCTGCCGGCTCTATCAGCCGCCCGAAGGCGACTGGCAGGTGCGCTGCTCCATGATCCTCGACGATCCGCCCGACAAGGTCTGGAACGTCATCACCGATTATGCGAACTTCGCCGACATCTTCTCGACGCTGAAGACATGCGACTACGAGAAAGAGAAGAACGGCGACGCCCGGCTCTTCGGCGAAGCCCACTCCGCCCTCGGCGACTGGCCGTTCGACATCATCGTCAAGCATGAGGAAAAGACAAGCGGTCATGGATCGCACTGGGAGGGCGACAGCGGCACCGTGCAGAAACTCAAGGGCAGTTGGACGGTCAGTTCGGCCGGCGAGGGCAAGACACTGCTGGTCTACGCCTCGCACGTCGAGATCAAACGCTATCCCGACTGGGTCGTCGTCAACTCGCTTCTTCTGCGTCAGCCGAAGGTCATGCAGGCTGTCGCCGACTGGCTCGCCAAGACCAGGGAATGACTCGCCGTCCCCGTCTCGCTCTGCCGTTCAGCGTCCTCGCCGATCCCGGCGTCGTACGACTCGTCGCCGGTGAAGACGTGCGCTACACCTTCCGCGCCGCAGCCCTCGACGAATGGCTGCCGGCGCTGCTGGTGCGCTGTGACGGCCGGCTGTCACTCGACGAGCTTCTCTCTTCTCTTGCTGAAGCCATGCACTCGCCGGCGCGAACGCTGATCGAGCGTCTCTATGGCGAGCGTGTCCTGGTCGATGGTCCGGCTCTGGTCGCGCATCGTCCCCTGGCTTGCCGGCTCGCGGTCGAGGGCAGTGGCCCGCTGGTGCAGTTGTTGGCGAGCGGGGGGAGTGAACCCACCCGCTCGCCTGTGTTGCACGTTCTCTGCCAGGATCACCTCGACCTCGACGCCGCGCTTCGATTCAACCGGCACATGCGAGCCGGCAACTCGCCCTGGCTGTGGACCAGTACCGGAGCGATGGCGCGCGGTTATGTCAGTCCCGTCTTTCTGCCGGATGCCGGACCCTGTCTCGGTTGTCTGCTGCGTCACTTTCGCTTGCTGTCGCCCGCTCCGGAAGTCCACGATGCCCTTCTCGATCATGGCCGGCGCGGCACTCCGCTGACAGCCGTTCCGTTTCCCGAGGAAGCCGTCGCGATCCTCGAGCAACTCGTCCGCGGGAAAGCTCGCCTGCTCGCTGAAGTGGAGCCGCCCGCCGTTCTCTATCGTCTCCATGTCGTCGAGGCCGAGACGCTCGAAGTCTCGACGCATCGCGTGTTCATCGACCCGGAGTGTCCAGAATGCAGGCGGGAGGGCTGATGTCGTCGTGGTACGCCAGCCGCTTCACCGGCCTGTTCGCCGGACTCAACCGGGTGCCGTCACGGCCACACGATCCCGACGTCGTCGTCTGGGCCGGGACGGTTCCTGCCTCGCAGGGCCGGCCGCAGGAGGTAGCAACGGGGGGAGCAGGCTGGGAGTCGTCCCATGCAGAGGCGGCCTGCGCTGGCGAGGCGATCGAACGCTTTCAGGCGTATGCTCTGCCATCGGATGGCATCGTCGAAGCAAGCGTCGCGGACTGGCCACTCGATGAGGCGTTCCTCGCGACTGATGGCTGCGTGCTGTTTCATGCGGAGCAGTACGCGACGCCGGGCTTTCCCTTCGAGCGATTCACCCGCACGACGCGCTGTCGCTGGGTCTGCTGCCGGCGAGCAGACAGTGGCGATCCTTGCTGGGTTCCCGTCGATCTCGTCTATCTCTTCGGCAGCGGCCATAGGCTCTGTCCGTCGCTATCAACGGGGCTGGCGTGCGGCCGCGCCGGTGATCCGGTGCTGCTGCGCGGGCTGCAAGAAGTGATCGAACGCGATGCGCTGATGGGCGCGTGGTGGGGCCGCTATCCGATGGAGGAGTGGAGCGAGGACGAAGTCTTGAGTTTGCTCGGAGCGGAGATCGCGCGGCGCGTGCGGCGGCCGAACCTCCGTTATCGCTTCTATCGCATCGTCTCGCCCTTCAGCGCGCATGTCGCCGTCGTCACCGTCGAAGGGGTGGATCGCGAGGGGTTCTGCTTCAGCGCCGGCTCAGCGTGCCGCGGGTCACGGACACAAGCCTGGGAGAAAGCGTTGCTCGAAGCGATTCATGGCCGTTACTACGTCCGCCATCTGCTGAGCAAGGGAGGAGCAGGCGTGGAACTCCCGCGCGATTTCGCGGGACACGCCGCCTACTACAGTCATCATCCCGCGCGGTTGCGCGAGACGGTGCTACATCGTCCGGCGAGCGGGGCCAGT
>JBBRIK010000104.1:0-9613 GCA_038221045.1 Gemmatales bacterium | reverse complement strand
CGTCGCCAATCCTGCATGGGGCGGGGCAGGAGTGCGTTGCGGGCGGCGTCTGGGTGCCGACGCTGCGGCCCGAGCGCGACGATTGGCTCCAACTGATCGAGACGCTGCAGACCCTCTGGCTCGAAGGAATGGCCGTCAACTGGAGGAACTTTGATCGCGGTTATCCGCGCCGCAAGCTGCCGCTGCCGTGCTATCCGTTCCAGCGCCAGCGCTGCTGGATCGAGGGCCTCGCCCCCATCGGAAAGATAGATCGCAGCGAGAGCGAGGGCGAGACGTCGCCGTTGAGCGGGCGATTGCTCCGAACCGCGCTTGCGGACGAGATCCACGAGGCGAAGTGGGGGACGGCGACCCTGCCCTTGCTTGCGGACCACACCGTTCACGGCGAGGTCATCGCTCCCGGCGCTTGCTTCCTCGCCGCCGTGCTCTCGCAATCTGCCGCCCTCTTCGAGGACGTCACCTTCCGCGAGCCGCTCTCCTTGCTGGACGGGCAGACAAAGACGGTCCAGTTCGTCCTGTCGGCGGCGGAAGAAGGCCGTCGCGACCTCCAGGTGTTCAGCCTGGCGGAAGACGATCGCTGGACGCTGCATGTGAGCGCCCAGATGAGGGAGGGCCAAGCGCTGGCCGGCTATGTCGCCCTGGCGGAACTGCAAGCCCAGTGTGGCGAGGAGCGTTCGAGCGCGGCGTTCTACGAAGCGCTGGCGCGAGCGGGACTGGGACTCGGGCCAGGTTTCCGCTACCTCGCGCGGATCTGGCGCGGACCCGGCCAGGCCCTGGCTTCGATGCGCGTGATGACGGAGGAGGAGCGCCGGCTCGCCGCAGTGCCGCCCGGTCTGCTCGATTCCTGCTTCCAGCTTCTCGCGGCCGCGTTGCCGGGCGAACTGCCCGGCGACCTGTATATCCCGCTGGGCATTGATCGCCTTCACGTTGCTGCCCCGGTGGAAGCCACGCTATGGGCGCATGCCGTCTTGCGGGACGGCGAGGGCAAGGAGACGCTCAGCGCCGATATTCGGCTTTTCGACGAGAAGGGCCGCACGGTCGTCCTTGTCGAGGGATTGCACGTCAAGCGCGCCCCCGCCGCGACTCTGCGGGCCGGACGAACCGAGAACCCGGACAACTGGCTCTACGAAGTGCGCTGGCAGGCGGCTCCCCCTCATGTCATTGAGGATCGCAACGGCGCGGCGCGGCGCTGGCTTCTCCTCGTGGATCGCGGCCAGAGCGGTGAGCGTATCGCGGAACAACTACGCCAGCACGGCCAGACCTGTCTCACCCTTCGAGCCGACGATGCGGCTCTCGAAACCACGCTGGCGCGGGAACGGCCCGACGAAGTGGTCTTTCTCTCCGCGCTGGACGAGGCGGAAGAACCAAGCACCACGAGCTGTCAGGAAGCGTTGCGGCTCATTCAAAGCCTGGCCCGCTCCGGAGCAGCGCCGCGTCTGTGGTTCGTCACACGCGGAACGCAGGAGACTGCTTCCGAGGGAGCGAGCGTCTTGTCGGCCTCTCTCTGGGGACTGGCTCGCGTCCTGCGGCGCGAACAGCCTGCCCTGCAATGTGTGTGCATCGATCTCGATCCGTCCAGCGATGGCGTGGCGCTTGTCGCGGAGATGCTCGCGCTCGAGGGCGAAAACGAGATTGCTCTGCGCGAGCAGCGGCGCTTCGTGGCGCGCCTGGTACGGCTGGAAATGCCCCCGCAAGGGCCGATCGAGCTACTGCAGGAGACGCGCGGAACCCTTGACAGCCTGGCGCTGCGTCCGCTGACGCGCCGTACTGCGGGTCCGGGAGAGGTCGAGATCGAGGTTCGCGCGGCCGGTCTGAACTTCCGCGACGTTCTCGGCGCTCTCGGCATGTATCCCGGCGACCCCGGCCCGCTCGGCGGCGAGTGCGCAGGCATCGTGTCGGCGGCCGGCGAGGGCGTCGAGGGATTGCGGGTAGGGCAGGAAGTTGTCGCGCTGGCGTCGGGCAGTTTTCGCAGTTTCGTCGTCGTGCGGACGGAGTTGGTGGCGCCGAAGCCGGAGACGCTCAGCTTCGAGGAGGCCGCGTCCGTTCCGGTTGTGTTCCTGACCGCTCAGCAATCGCTGCACGAGTTGGCCGCGCTTCAGCCCGGCGAGCGGGTGTTGATCCATGCGGCGGCGGGTGGCGTCGGTCTAGCGGCGATACAACTGGCGAAGCGTATCGGCGCGGAAGTGTACGCGACGGCGAGCAAGCCCAAGCACGATTTTCTTCGCTCGCTCGGCGTGCAGCACGTCTTCGACTCGCGCTCACTGTCCTTTGCCGGCGATATCCGGCAGGCGACGAACGGCGAGGGCGTCCACGTCGTCCTCAATTCGTTGGCGGGCGAAGTCATTCCCGCGAGTCTGAAGTTGCTCGCGCCGGGCGGGCGTTTCGTTGAGATCGGCAAGACGGATATCTGGGACCTCGACCGCATTCGTGCCATTCGCGCCGACGTGGCCTATTTCGTCTACGCGCTCGATCGGCGAACCCTGGAAACTCCGGAGATCGTCGGCAACTCGCTCCGCGAGTTGCTCCTAGGATGGTCTTCCGGCGCTCTGCATCCGTTGCCGCATCACGTCTTCGCGCTGGCCGATGCCCCGCGCGCGTTTCGCTTCATGGCCCAGGCTCGCCACACCGGCAAGATCGTCCTGACGGCGCATTCCGCTTT
This sequence comes from Gemmatales bacterium, assembly GCA_038221045.1. Lineage (GTDB taxonomy): Bacteria > Planctomycetota > Planctomycetia > Gemmatales > Gemmataceae > JBBRIK01. The sequence goes on along the minus strand of JBBRIK010000104.1, from coordinate 6,957 downwards.
CGATGGGTTGTCGCCGAATGCGACCTACGCGATCACGGGTGGCCTGGGCGGCCTCGGTCTGGAGATGGCGCGCGGACTGGCCCAACGCGGCGCACGCTACCTTCTACTCATTGGCCGCCGTCCGCCCTCTTCCGAAGCGATGGCCGTCATCGAGGCGCTACAGCGCGACGGCGTCTCGATCGTGACAGCGGCCGCCGATGTGGCGGAGTACGACGAACTGGGCAAGGTGCTGGCCGAGGCGCAAGCGTCGATGCCTCCTCTGCGCGGCCTCATCCACGCCGCCGGCATCCTTGACGATGGCGTCCTGCTCGAACAGACCGCCGAACGCTTCGAGAAGGTGCTGGCGCCCAAGGTGCGTGGCGGCTGGAACCTGCACCTGCTGACGCGCGAAGTGCCGCTGGACTTCTTCGTGCTGTTCTCCTCGGCGGCTTCGCTGCTGGGATCGCCGGGCCAAGGCAATTACGCGGCGGGCAATGCGTTCCTCGACGCGCTGGCGCATCATCGCCGGGCGTTGGGCTTGCCGGCGCTGAGCATCAACTGGGGTCCATGGGCCGACGTCGGCATGGCGGCGCGAATCTCTTCGGATCGTCGCTTCTGGGCCGAGCAAGGATCGGGATTGATCGCGCCGGCCGCCGGGGTCGATCTCTTGTTTCGGCTTCTCGGAACGTCGAAGGTCCAGGCGGCGGTGCTGCCGATTCGCTGGCCGGTGTTCCTGCGCCGATTCGCGTCGGGGAGCGTGCCACCCCTGATGGCAGGTTGGGCTGAAGAACAGCCGCAACGACAGGATCGCGGCGTGACTCCGCAACTGGCGACTCGACTGCGCGACGCCGCCCCACACGAACGACGGCCCCTCCTTGCTGCCTTCATCGCAAACGAAGCGGCGCGATTGCTCGGTCCGCAAGCCGCTCAGGGGCTGGAGCCGACGAAACCGCTCCAGGATCTCGGACTCGATTCGCTGATGGCCGTCGAGCTGCGGAACGTGCTGGGACAGGCGATCGGACAGACCCTGCCGGCCGCTCTGCTGTTCAACTATCCGACGGTATCAGGTCTGGCGGGCCATCTCCTCGAACAGGTGCTGCACCTTGCGGAAGTAGAGGCAAGCGAAGCGAAGCCGGCCGCGACGGGCAAGGCCGACAGCATCCTTGACTCCGTCGAGGACATCTCGGACGAGGAAGTCGAACGCTTGCTGAACGAGATGACGAGTGGCAACCTGGGAGGACGCCCATGACGGACTTCTCCGAACGGATCGCGAAACTATCGCCCAAACGGCTCGCCCTGCTCGCTCTGGAATTGCAGAAGCGTCTCGAAGCCTACGAGCATCTGCGCCCCGAGCCGATCGCCATCATCGGCATGGGCTGCCGATTCCCTGGCGGGGCCGATTCGCCGGCGTCCTTCTGGCGTCTGCTGCACGAGGGCCGCGATGCCAGCAGAACGGTGCCGCCCGAGCGCTGGGACGCCGACGCATTTTACGACACCGACCCGGCAACACCAGGGAAGATGTACACGCGACGCGGCAGTTTCCTCGATGGCATCGACCGCTTCGACGCCGGGTTCTTCGGCATCTCGCCGCGCGAGGCGGTCAGCCTCGATCCGCAGCAGCGCCTTCTTCTCGAAGTCGCCTGGGAGGCGGTCGAGGACGCGGGCATTGCCGCCGACAGGCTGATGGGCAGCGCCACCGGCGTCTTCGTCGGCGCCTGTCACATGGACTACCTCGAGCTGTTCGAGGATTTCCGCCTCATCGACGCCTATGTCGCCACGGGCAGTTCGCTGAGCCTCGCGGCGGGGAGACTGTCCTATGTTCTCGGCATCCAAGGGCCGGCCCTGACGGTCGATACGGCTTGCTCATCCTCTCTCGTCGCTCTGCATCTCGCCTGTCAGAGCCTGCGCGCCGGCGAGTGCAAGATGGCCCTGGTCGGCGGGACCAACCTCGTCGTAACACCGAAGACGAGCATCGCGTTGTGCGAGTTGCGCGCCCTGTCTCCTGATGGACGCTGCAAGACTTTCGACGCCTCCGCCGATGGCTACGGGCGCGGTGAGGGTTGCGGCGTCGTGGTGCTGAAGCGTCTTTCGGACGCGACGAACGAGGGGGATCGAATCCTGGCGGTAGTGCGTGGCACGGCTGTGAATCAGGATGGCCGCAGTGGCGGATTGACGGCCCCGAATGGACCCGCTCAGGAAGCGGTCCTGCGACAGGCCCTGACGGCGGCGGACGTCGAGCCGGCTCGCGTCGGTTATGTCGAGACGCATGGAACCGGAACGTCGCTCGGCGATCCGATCGAGGTGTCGGCCCTTGCCGCCGTTTACGGCAAGGATCGGCCTGTTGATCGGCCGTTGCTGATTGGCTCGGTGAAGACGAACGTCGGCCACCTCGAAGCGGCGGCGGGAGTCGCGGGACTTATCAAGGTCATCCTGTCGCTACAGCACCGCGAGGTCCCGCCACACCTGCATCTGACGAAGCCGAACCCGTACATCCCCTGGAGCGAGCTACCGGTCCGTGTGCCGACGTCGCCGCAGGCCTGGAGCGACGGCTCGCGAGTGGCAGCGCTCAGTTCGTTCGGCTTCTCCGGCACGAACGCGCACGCGATCATCGAGGAAGCCCCGCCGCGCGAGACGGTGCCGGCCTCGCCGCGCCCGGTGCATCTGTTGCCTCTGTCCGCCCGATCTGTCGAGGGGCTGCGCGAACAGGCCCGCCGTTTTGCGGAACATCTGAAGGTGAATCCGTCGCTGGCGCTGGAGGATGTTTGCCATACGGCAAGCGTCGGCCGGGTTCATCTGGCGCATCGGCTGGCGGTTGTCGCGCCCTCGCCGAGGGTAGCTAGCGAGGCCCTGTCAGCGTTTGCAAATGGAGAGAAACCTGCCTCGATCCAGACAGGGCAGGTGGAGCGCGAGCGCCAGCCGAAGATCGCTTTCCTCTTCACCGGCCAGGGATCGCAGTACGCCGGCATGGCACGGCAGTTGTACGAGACGTCGGCTCTCTTTCGCGCGCCTCTCGATCACTGCGCCGCCGTGCTGCAGCCTCACCTCGACCGGCCGCTGCTGGAAGTCCTCCATCCAGTTGACAGCGGGACGGCACTGCTCGATCAGACCGCTTACACTCAGCCGGCCCTGTTCGCGGTTGAGTACGCGCTGGCAATGTTGTGGCTGTCGTGGGGCGTTCGGCCCGATGCGCTGCTGGGACACAGCCTGGGCGAGTACGTCGCAGCTTGCGTGGGCGGCGTGCTGTCGCTCGAAGACGCTTTGACGCTGGTGGTCACGCGCTCGCGCCTGATGCAGGCGCAGCCGGCGGGCGGGGGCATGGCTGCCGTCTTCGCCGACGAGAAGCGCGTCAGCGAGGCGCTGCGTCCCTTCGCGGATCGACTGAGCATCGCCGCCCTCAACGGCCCGGCCCTCGTGGTCCTTTCCGGCCAGCAGCAGGCGCTCGACGACGTTCTCGCGCGTCTGGAGCGCGATGGCGTGCGCGCGGAACGATTACGCGTGTCGCATGCGTTTCACTCCCCGCTGATGGAGCCGGTCCTGGCACCCTTCCGCCGGGTGGCCGAGAATATCGCGCACGCCGTTCCACGCATTCCGATTGCCTCTAACTTGACGGGCAGGCTCGAACAGGGTGCCGGCGTCTTCGGCGCGGACTACTGGTGTAACCATCTCCGCCAGCCGGTCCGCTTCGAGGGGGGAATGCAGGCACTGCGGCAGGCCGGTATCGACGTCCTCGTCGAGATCGGCCCCGCGCCTGTGCTAATGGGCATGGGTCGGCGCTGCTTGCCCGAGCATGCGGGCCTGTGGCTGCCTTCGCTCCGCCGCGGACGCCCTGACTGGGAGCAACTGCTCGAAAGCCTGGCCGGGTTGTACGCGCGAGGCATCGATATCGATTGGCCTGACTTCGGCAAGGACGCGCCGCGCCCGCGTGTCAGCCTCCCCACCTATCCCTTTCAGCGCGAGCGCTACTGGGTCGAGAGCGTGCCGTCATGGACTCAGAACGGCAACTCCGAACTCATCACCCCAGGCGCGAAGGGCCACCCCGCCCTGGGCCGCCGGCTGCGTTCGCCCCTGCGCGACGTGCAATTCGAGAGTGGACTGAGCGTCAGGACTCGCCCCGCCCTCGCCGATCATCGTGTCTACGATACTGTCGTCGTGCCGGCCTCCTGGCACGTCGCGCTGTTGCTCACCGCCGCTGTTGAGACAGGTGGGGGGGGCGTCCACCAACTGGACGATCTCGCGTTCCCCGAGGCCATTGTCCTGCCCGACAACGAGAGCCGGACGATCCAGTTGATCCAGGCGCCTGCCGCCGAACGGAAGAGCGCTCAGGTCCTCAGTCTTTGGCCTGGCGAGGGTCAGGAGTGGACCGTTCACGCGACTGGCTCGATGAGTGCCGCAACCACTCCGCTGACGACACGGTCGCTCGACTCGATTCGTCAGCGCTGCCCCGACGAGCGCAACGTCACGGCTTTCTATCAGATGATCTGGGATGGCGGCATCCAGCTCGACGAGCGTTTTCGCTGGGTCGCGCACCTTCAGACAGGAGAGCGCGAGGCCTGTTGCCGGATGCGTCCGCCGCAGTCCGGGGATGACGAAAGCTATGCTCTGCCTCCCGGGCTAATCGACTCCTGCTTTCAGCTTGTCGCCGCCACGATTCCGGGCGCGGGCGCGGACGCGACGGCTTATGTGCCGTTCGGGATCGATCGCGTCGTCTTCACGGGTCCGTCCCGAGGAACGCTGTGGGCGCATGCCGTGCTGCGACCGTCCGGTGAGAGTGGCCAGGAATTGCACACGGCTGACATTGTCCTGTTCGAGGCGAACGGGAAGGTCGTGTCGTCCTTCGAGGGACTGCATCTCAAACGTGCCCGGCGTGAAGCCCTTCTCCGAAGAGGGCAGGAGCAAGGGACGGGCCTCTACGAGATCGCCTGGCGGCCTCTGCCGGGTGTCGAGGGGAACGATCTGTTCGGCGGTCCCTGGCTGATCGTGGGCGAGGGCGATTTCGCGGCGTCCCTCGCCGAGTTGCTGCGGCAAAGGAGTGAGGGCGTTCAGCTCATTCCCGCACTGGGGGTTATCCCTGAAGGCGTTCGCAGCATCGTCTTCCTGAGCGGCCTGGATGTGACCGATCCGCGACAGAGTCTGGCCCTCTGCGGCCAGGCGCTCGCGATGATCCAGGCTGTTTTGCGCTCCGGAATGACTCCCTTGCCGCGCCTGGTCCTGGTCACGCGGGGGGCGCAGTTTGCAGGACAGCAATCGACTGTCTCTCCTGCCCAGGCACCCCTCTGGGGACTGGGACGGACAGTGAGACTGGAGCATCCGGAGTTGAACTGTCTCTGTCTCGACCTCGATCCAGACAGGACGCTATCGGCCGAAATACTGCTGAGTGCGCTGGCATCGGCTGGACGAGAGGACCAGATTGTCCTGCGCGGCGAGGAGCGGGTTGCGGCCCGGCTGGTGACGAAACCGAAGCCCAAGGAAGAGTCCCTCTCGATTCGCGCCGATGGTTGCTACCTGATCACCGGCGGACTCACGGGCCTGGGATTGCGCGCAGCTCACTGGCTCGTCGAGCAGGGAGCGCGGCACCTTGTCCTCGCCGGACGGCGTGCGCCATCGACCGAGGCGGCGCAGGTGCTTCGCGAGTTGGAGGAGGCGGGCGCAACCGTACTCGTCGTTCAGGCTGATGTCGCCGATGCGGAACAGGTGGCGCGACTGCTCCGTGAGACGGCGAACGTCCTGGTTCCTCTGCGCGGCATTATCCACGCGGCAGGCGTCCTCGATAATGCCGTGCTGCTGGAACAGGACGAGCAGAAACTGGCGCGGGTGCTGGCCCCCAAGGTCGCGGGAGCCTGGAACCTGCACCTTGCGACACGCGAGACGCCGCTCGATTTCTTCGTGCTGTTCTCGTCCGTCGCTGCGGTGCTGGGATCGCCGGGGCAGGCCAACTATGCGGCCGCCAACGCCTTCGTTGATGCCTTGGCCCACCAGCGCCGCTTGGAGGGCCTGAGCGCCCTCAGCGTCAACTGGGGTCCGTGGGCCGAGACCGGCATGGCGGCGCGGGTGGACGAACGCCAGAAAGAGCGCTGGGAGACGCAAGGGGTCGAGGGCATACCCCCTGCCGAAGGAATGGCCATCCTGGGCCGGCTCCTCGTCGATCAACACACTCAGGCGACGGTGTTGCGGGTACGCTGGAATCGCTTTCTCGCTCAGTTCCCCGCCGGTGCCGTTCCTCCGATCCTCGCGGAAATGCAGGAGCAGCGAGGCGTTTCGCCCTCCGCGGTCAGCGATCTGCTCCAACGGCTGGCGCAAACGCCTGCCGCCGAACGGGCGAACTTGCTCCTGCGGCATGTCGCGGAGGAGGCGACGCGCGTCCTTCGTCTGGGCGCGGGACGCGCGCTCGATCCGCGCCAGCCGCTCAACGAGATGGGCATGGATTCGCTCATGGCGGTCGAGTTGCGCAATCGACTCGGAGCCGCGCTGGGACGAACTCTGTCCGCAACGCTGCTCTTCAACTATCCGACCATCGAGAAGCTCGCCCGCTATCTCGCCGGAGAGATGGCCGTCTCCAGCAAGCCCACGGCTGCCGTTTCCACTCCCATCGTCCTGAACGAGCCGATTGCCATCATCGGCATCGGCTGCCGGTTGCCCGGCGCTCGCAATCCGGACGAATACTGGCAGATGCTGCGCGACGGCGTCGATGCCGTCAAGGAAGTGCCGGTCGAACGCTGGGATGTCGATGCCTTTTACGATGCCGATCCCGAAGCGCCGGGCAAGATGTACACGCGCCGTGGCGGCTTCCTCGATAGGGTTGATGGTTTCGACGCGGCCTTTTTTGGCATCGCGCCGCGCGAAGCCGTCAACATGGATCCGCAGCAACGGCTGCTGCTCGAAGTCGCCTGGGAAGCCCTCGAAGATGCAGGGCTGGCGCCAGAGCGGCTGGCCTCGACGCTGACCGCCGTCTATGTCGGCATCAGCACCAGCGACTACTCG
>JBBRIK010000103.1:0-9641 GCA_038221045.1 Gemmatales bacterium | reverse complement strand
GGCCCCCTGCGGAGATCATCACCGAGCATGGCGTCCGCTTTCGAGTCGCGCCGGGAACGAAGCATAAGACCGGCTTCTTCCTCGATCAGCGCGACAATCGCCGCATGCTGGCCTCGTTCTGCCAGGGCAAGCGCGTCCTCGATCTGTGCTGCAACACGGGAGGCTTTGCCGTCTACGCCAAGACGATCGGTGGGGCAGACGAGGTGGTTGGCGTCGATCTTGACGAGGAGGCGCTGGGATTGGCGAAGCAGAACGCGAACCTCAACCAGGCGCGTCTTCGTTTCGTGCAGGCCGATCTCTTCCCCTGGCTGCGTGAGACGACGGCGAATGGCCAGCGTTTCGATGTGGTCGTCCTCGATCCGGCAAAGCAGACGCGCGACCGCGAGGAGATCGATTTCGCGCTCAGGAAGTACGGCGACATGAATCGTCTCGCCATCCAGGCCGTCGCGCCGGGAGGCATCTATCTGACGTGTTCGTGTACGGGCCTGGTCAGCGAGGAAGCGTTCCTTGACACAGTGCGTCGAGCAGGCTGGCATGCCGGGCGAACCTTGCAGATCCTCCGCGTGGGGGGAGCGGGAGGGGACCATCCCTTCCTGTTGCACGTCCCCGAGGGCCGCTACCTGAAAGCAGTCTTCGCGCGGGTGGAATGACGCCCACTTCAGCGCGCGGCCCGGCACAACACCTCGCTTGCCTCGTCGATCTCTTCTTCCGTGCTGAAGCGTCCGACGGTCAGCCGCAGCGCCCCCTTGCCCACTTCCGGCGGCGTTCCCATGGCGCACAGCACCGGCGAGATAGTGACGCTCCCCTCGTGACAGGCCGATCCCGTCGAGGCGGCGATACCGGGGACTTTCTGCAACAACTCCGCGCCGATGTGGCCGAGGAAGCTCGCGTTCAGCGTGTTCGGCAGACGCTTCTCGGGGTGTCCATTGAGAACGACACGTTCGCCAAGTCCCGACTGCAAGCGCTGCCACAGACGATCGCGCAGTTGCCGCAGCCGCTCCGTCGCGGCGGGCAGCGACGCGCGCGCCAGACGGCAGGCAACGCCCAGCCCCACCAGATACGGCACATTCTCCGTCCCGGCCCGGCGTCCGCTTTCGTGTCCCGCTCCATGAAGGCATGGCTCCAGTTTCACACCGCGCCGGACGAAGAGAACGCCGACGCCTTTGGGTGCATAGAGCTTGTGGCCGGCGACGGTCAACAGATCGACGCCCAGTTCGTTGACGTCAACAGCGACCTTGCCCATCGACTGGGCCGCATCGGTGTGCAGCAGGACGCCCCGCTCCTTGCACAACTGGGCGATCTCGCGAATCGGTTGCAGAGTGCCGACCTCGTTGTTGGAGTGCATGATGCTGACGAGCGTCGCGCCCCTGGCGAGGGCCTTCTTGACGTCATCCGGATTAACGAATCCGTGATGATCGACGCTCAGGATGGTGAGGCGACAGCCGAGACGTTCGAGGAACTTACAAGGCTGGAGGGTGGCCGGATGCTCGATGGCACTGATGACGAGATGCGCCCGCGTCGCCCGTCCGAAGAGACGGCCGAAGAACCCCTGCATCGTGGCGAAGACGACGCCCTTGAGGGCCTGATTGCTCGCCTCGGTGCCGCCGCCGGTGAAGACGATCTCGTCGGGCTGCGCTCCGAGCAGGCTGGCGGTTTCGACCCGCGCCGTTTCGACAGCCTCATGAGTCGTCTTGCCATAGGCGTGCCCACTGGAGGGATTGCCGAAGTGGTCTCGCAGATAGGGGAGCATGGCATCGACGACTGCGGGATCGAGAGGCGTCGTCGCGTTGTAATCGAGGTAGATAGGAGTCACTTCGATAATCCTTGTTCAGCCAATTTTGGGCAATGAGGTGGAATGGTCGCAAACCTCATTCGGTGACATGATTCGTCCTCGTGAAGAAGGTCATTTCGGCATTATATCCACGAGCGGACTCTCTCTCCAAATAGCTCCCGGCCAGAGGGGAAAAGTGTCTGAGCGGCGGCGTCCTCTGGACGCCGAACTGCTTCCTCTGTAGGATGCAGGCGCTTTGTCGAACGACACCCTGGAAGCCCAAACATGCCTCTCTCCTTCTCGTGCTCGTGTGGCCAGCCCCTCAAGGTGGGCGACGACTCCGCCGCGAATTACGTCAAGTGTCCCGCTTGCGGGACGCTGGTCGAGGTGCCGCCTCGGCCGGCACCCCTGAGGCCGAGGCGCGACGAGCGGTCGCGCTTTTCCGAACCGATCGACGAGGACGATTACCCCGGAGGTCCGGCAACGACCAACGGCAAGGCGACGGCGAGCCTTATCTTCGGCCTCCTCTCGATGCTCACCGGGCTGCTGCTGGGCGTGGTGGCCATCATCTTCGGCATCCTCGCCAAGAAGGAGATCGGCGTCAGTCGAGGCCGTCAGGGCGGAGACGGCCTGGCAACCGCCGGCATCGTCATGGGTTCCTTATCCTTCGTTCTCACCGGCGTTGTGTACCTGCTGCTCCTGCCCGCCATTTCCAGGGTGCGGGAGGCGGCCGGGCGCGCTCAGAGTCAGAACAATCTCAAGCAAATGGCGCTCGGCGTGATCAAAACCGCGGACGATCATGACGGGCGAATTCAGGGGGCGATTCTCTCGCCGGACGGACGGCCGCTGTTGAGCTGGCGCGTGGCCATGCTCCCCAATCTCGAACAGGCCCCGCTCTATCGCCAGTTTCACCTCAACGAACCGTGGGACAGCGACCATAACCGGCAACTGATTTCACGGATGCCGAAGACCTTCGCCTACCCTGGCGATCAGGAGGCGGCCGCGCAGGGGCTGACGTATTACCGGGCCATCGTCGGTCCGGACACCGCGTTCGCCCCCCGTACCCGCTACCCGGCCGGCATTTCGGATGGCACGTCTCAGACGATCATGATCGTCGAGGCGGAGGATCCGGTGCCGTGGACCAAGCCGGACGAACTTGTCTACGACCCGAATGGCCCCTTGCCTCGCTTCAGCAAGCGCCGCCCGCGTGGGTTCCAGGCGGTGCTATGGGACGGCAGCGTGCAGAACGTCGATTCTGAGAGGATCAGCGAGAGGACCCTGCGGGCCGCCTGCACCGCCAGGGGCAACGACGTCCTCGGTCCCGACTGGTGACTGCGGTCCGTCGCCTTTTCTTTGTGTCCGATAGGGCGAAAGGCGGTATCCTGTATCCATTCGGATAAGGGGGACCTCGATGCTCAACCGCCGTGATGCCATGTTTCGCCTCGGTCAACTTGGCCTCGGCGCGCTCACGCTTCCGGGGCTGCTCGAAGCGTCGCCCTCGGTCCCACGCCGGCGTCACGCGAAATCCTGCATTCACATCTTCCTCTGGGGTGGTCCGCCCCAGCAGGATACCTGGGACATGAAGCCCGATGCTCCCCAGGGCATTCGCAGCCTGTTCCAGCCCATTCGCTCGGCCGTACCGGGAATGGACGTCTGCGATCAGATGCCGAAGCTCGCCCGCCACACCGGCAAGGTCGCCTTCGTGCGCTCTCTGACCCATAACAGCGACGTTCACGAGCCCTCGGTCTATCACGTTCTCACCGGCAAGCAGAACCCGACGCTGGCCGTGCCGCGCAACCAGAGACGCCGAGGCGACTTCCCCTTCTTTGGCTCCGTCGTGTCCGCGCTGACCCCGCCGAGCCATTTGCCGGCCTGTGTCACCATTCCCCGGCCCATCGGCCACGACGGCGTTACCTACTCGGGAACGTATGCCGGCTTTCTCGGTCCGCGCCACGATCCGATGGAGCCGCGCAGCGCTCCCAACTCGCGCGAACCGGCCTCGCATCCGCTGACGCCGCCTCCCGACCTCGATCTGACCCGGATGCTCGCGCGCCGTGGGCTTCTCGGGGCCATTGAGGATCAGGATCGGCGCTTGCAAAGGGCCGGACACTCCGACGGACTCGGCGGCTACTACGAGCAGGCGTTTCGCATGCTGACCTCGCCCGCCGCACGGCGAGCGTTCAACCTCGATCTCGAACCGGCCATGATGCGCGACCGCTATGGCCGGAATGAGTACGGCGAAAGCTTCCTTCTGGCCCGGCGACTCGTCGAGGCGGGCGTTCGCCTCGTTTCCGTCGTCTGGATGTTCGTCACGCCGTCGGGCGCTGTCGCGAACGTCTGGGACAATCATGGCGGCACGGGCGTTCTCGGCGGCGTGACCGGCTACGCCATGCTCAAGGAGAAATACTGTCTTCCCCCGCTCGATCAGGGGCTGTCCACTCTGCTCGATGACCTCGATCAGCGCGGCATGCTCGATGAGACTCTCGTGACCGCCGTCGGCGAGTTTGGACGCACGCCGAAGATCAACGCCTCTCAGGGTCGCGATCACTGGGGCAAATGCCAGACCGCGCTTCTCGCCGGCGGCGGAGTGCGCGGCGGACAGGTCCACGGTGCCACCGATGCGCAGGCGGCCTACGTCAAGGATCGCCCCGTTTCGCCCGAGGACTACCTCGCCACCTTGTATCATGGACTTGGGCTGTCGCCGGAGAGTGAGATTCAGGATCGCGCCGGAAGGCCTTATCGGGTTTGTGAGGGACAACCGATCACGTCCCTGTTTTGAAGGCGTCTTGTATCTGGACAAACATTCCCTACTCGCTCACTTCGCCTTGCATGCCTTGCCCGGACCTACTAAACTTCCTGACGTCCGGAGCAGAGCGCAGCTTGACCTTTCCCCAGAAGCCGCGAGGCGTTCAACCAAAGTGAGCATGTCGAAACCCACCCAGCCGACGGCCGCGCCGTCTTATGATCCCAACAATCCCCTCATCGTCCAGGGTGATCGCACCATCTTTGTCGAGGTCGATAACCCTCTCTATGCCGAGGCGCGCGACGCCCTCGCTCCGTTCGCCGAGTTGGAGAAGTCGCCGGAACATATCCACACCTATCGTCTGACGGCGCTGGCGCTGTGGAACGCCGCCGCCGCCGGCCTGACAGCGGCGGCAATGATCGATGTGCTGCGGAGATACAGCAAGTTTCCGCTGCCGTCGAACCTTCCCATCGACATCGAGGAGCAGGTCTCCCGCTATGGACGGGTCCGCCTCGAACGTCACGGCGAGTTCCTCCGTCTCGTGTGCAAGGATACCGCCCTGCTCGAGGAGTTGGCACGCCAGCCGAAGCTGAAAGTGCTGCTGGGCGACCGCCTCGACACGTCCAGTTTCCTCGTCGATCCCGGCTATCGCGGCGTCATCAAGCAGGTGCTGATCGTCATCGGCTACCCGGCGGAGGACGTGGCCGGCTACACCGCAGGCGCCGATCTCCCGATCGCGCTGCGGACGGTGGGCCGTTCGGGATTGCCCTTCGGGGTCCGCGACTATCAGCAGGAGGCGGCCGACGTCTTCTATGCCGGCGGCGACGTGCGCGGCGGCTCGGGCGTCATCGTCCTGCCCTGCGGCGCCGGCAAGACCATTGTCGGCATCGCCGCGATGGCGAAAATGCAGAAATCGACCCTCGTGCTGACGACGGGCATCACGGCCGTCAAGCAGTGGCGACGCGAGATCCTCGACAAGACCGATCTGACGGAAGAACAGGTGGCCGAGTACACCGGCGAGTCGAAGGAGATCGCCCCGGTGACGCTGGCGACCTATCAGATCCTGACGCACCGCAACGACAAGACGGAGGAGTTTCCGCACTTCAAGTTGTTCGATCAGCGCGACTGGGGCCTGATCATCTACGACGAAGTACATCTGTTGCCGGCCCCCGTGTTCCGCGTGACCGCGAACATTCAAGCGCGCCGGCGTCTCGGACTGACCGCGACGTTAATCCGCGAGGATGGCCGGGAGGGCGACGTCTTCACGCTCATCGGCCCGAAGAAGTTCGACGTTCCCTGGCGCGAACTGGAGACGAAAGGCTGGATCGCGGAAGCGGAGTGCCACGAGGTGCGCGTCGCTCTGCCGGACGCGGTGAAGATGGAGTACGCCGTCGCGGAGCAGCGCGAGAAGTATCGCATTGCCAGCGAGAACCCGGCTAAGGAAGACGTCGTCGGCCGGCTGCTGTCGCGCTATACGGGCAGCCGGGTGCTGATTATCGGCCAGTATTTGAAGCAACTGCGCCAGTTGAGGAAGCGGTTCAATCTGCCGCTCATCACGGGACAGACGCCCAACAGCGAACGGGAGCAGCTTTACAATCAGTTCCGCAAGGGTGAAGTCCGGCACCTGATTCTGTCAAAGGTCGGCAACTTCGCTCTGGATCTGCCGGACGCCAACGTCCTCATCCAGGTGTCCGGTACCTTCGGTTCGCGTCAGGAAGAAGCGCAGCGGCTGGGCCGCATCCTCCGGCCCAAGGGCAGCAACGAGATTGCCCACTTCTACACCCTGGTGACGCGCGACACGCGCGAACTCGACTTCGCCCATCATCGTCAACTGTTCCTGACCGAGCAGGGCTACAGTTACAGCATCCTCGACGAGACCGAAGTGCAGAAATTGCCATCGATGCAGTTGACAGGATGAGTGGGAAATGATGAATGATGAATGATGAATTGAAGGCAACAGAGCGGAGCGGGAAGCCGATGGTTGGTTCTCTTCTCTTCCGTTCATCATTCATCATTCATCATTCATCATTTTCTTCTGAGGTGTTGAATGCTCGATCAGTTCGACCGTCCAGCGGCGGGAGCACGGATTCCGGTGAAACTGCATCGCCGTGTCTGCGTGGTCCAGACCGAGGACGCCGTCCTCGCCGAGGAACTGCTCGCGCGCAAGAAGATCGCTCAGGACGTCGTGGGCCGGCTGACCGATCGCGTCCTGTTGGTGCGCCCGGGACGCGTCGAGTCCGTCATTCAGGAACTCCAGAGGATGGGGCATACGCCCCAGGTGCTGAGCCGTTGACGGCCCGATGACTGCACGCGACCCCTCTTACTGGCCCAGCTTGCTGGAGCGTACCCTGCGGCGCTACGACGAGGAGTTGCTCCGCCGCGTCGCCGGCCGGCTCCTGCGTCCGCGCAATTTCTGGCCGCGCGACGAACTCATCTCTCGCTTCGTCGCCACCACCGGCGACGTCACCATCATCGAACGCCGGCTCAAGGACCTCGAAACAGGCGAACGGCAACTGCTGGCGCTGATCGGCCATTCGCGCCAGGGACTCTGGCGTCTGGGCAACCTCGTCGAACTGATGATCGCCTTGGGACAAACCGATGGCCTGCGCCCCATCTTCTCACTGCTCGAAGCAGGGCTGCTTTTTCCCTGGCTTCCGGGCGAAGAGGGTGACGCCGCCGAAGCACGGCGTCCGGCCCTGCAAACGTTCGAGCAATGGCTGGCCTTTGGCGGACCGGAGGGGCTATTCGTCTTCGCTCATCCTCTGGCGATGCAGCGCGCCATCGGTCAGGAACTCGGGTTGCCGTGTCCCGAGACGGTGTCGGCCAGCGGTCCCGTGCTGGAGTCCGATGGACTGGACTGGCCCTTGCGTCTGGCGGTCCTGTGGCAACGTGCGGCCTCTGCGCCGTTACGGCGAACTCAGCAGGGCGACTTCTTCAAACGCGATCTCGACCGCCTCGACGGCGATCCCCTGCTCAACATGCCCTCCGACGAAGGCTTGCCTGCCGTCCCCGACGCGGCCCATCTCGCCGTGCCGCTGGGCCTGACGCTGGGCCTGCTCGAAGCGAAAGACGGCGACGTCAGCGCGGGGGCCTTCGGGGCCGAGTGGGAAGATGGCCTGTTCACGATGCTTGCGTCCTTGTGGGAGGCCCTGCCGCTTCTGCGCGACTGGAACCCGCTTGAAGGCGCGCGCCGCGGCGAACTCGTGGGCAATCCCTTCCCGTCGGCGTGTCTGCTGGCGCTGTTGCTGCTGAAGCAATTGCCCGACGAAGGCTGGACGACGCCGGAGGCGCTGCAAACCTGGATCACGGAGCATCATCCGTTCTGGACCGCCGAGGACATGCGGCCCTCCCGGCAGCGCGACTGGATGAGCGCTTTCATCCTTGGCCTCGCCTATCAATTGCGACTGGTGCAGGCAGCGCGGGCCGAAGGCGGGACCACGGCAGTTCGCCTATCGCCCGTGGGACGCTGGCTGCTCGGCCTGGGTTCGTCGCCGCCGTCCTTGCCGTCGTTCCCGCGGACGTTGCTGGTCCAGCCGAACCTCGAAATCGTCGCCTATCGTCAGGGCCTGACGCCTTCGCTGATCGGCTTTCTCGCTCGCATTGCTTCCTGGCAGAGCCTGGGCAGCGTCTGTCTGCTGCAACTCGGCCCCGAGAGCGTCTATCGCGCTCTGGAGAGCGGGCTGACGTTCGAGAGCATCCTGCAAACGCTGGAGAAGCAAGGCACCCGGCCAACGCCCCCGGCCGTGATCGATTCGCTGCGGACCTGGGCTGACAAGCGCGATCGCATCACGATCTATCCCTCGGCGGCGCTGCTGGAGTTCGGCACCAAGGAGGACCTCGACGCCGCTCTGACGCGCGGGTTCCCCGGCGTGCGGATCAGCGATCGGCTCGCGGTGGTGGCGAGCGAGGCGAGCATTGACTACACTCTGTTTCGCCTGACGTCGTCGCGTGACTACGCCTCTCGGCCGGAACAGTGCGTCGCGGTGGGCGATGATGGCGTGACGCTGACGGTGGACCTGGCGAAGTCGGACCTGCTTTTGGAGAGCGAACTGGCACGGTTCGCGGAGTTGATCGACAAACCATCGGGGAATGGCCAGCGCCGCTATCGTCTGACGCCGGCATCGCTGGGAGCGGGGCGCGAGGCAGGCGTGAATGCGTCCGCGCTGGAGGCATGGTTCCA
Organism: Gemmatales bacterium; assembly: GCA_038221045.1. GTDB lineage: Bacteria > Planctomycetota > Planctomycetia > Gemmatales > Gemmataceae > JBBRIK01. Next base: position 947 of record JBBRIK010000103.1, on the reverse strand, counting down.
GCAGCGGGCCGGCCAGGCCGCGTCGCCGGCGGCATTGCTGCTGTTGACGGCGGGTCAGGAGTCGGCGGCTATTCGCTCGGTGCTGGTGCTGAACGTCGCGACGCCGGAACTGGCGGACGGCGTGATGCAGTGGCCGGCGACGCGGGAGTTGATCGCCGAGCGTCTGGGGCCAACGACGCTGAGTGTGACGGAGGAAAACCTCGTCCCCCTCAAAGAGCAACTCGCTCTGCTGGGCATGGCGGTGACGGAGGGAAGTGTCGGGTAATGGAGGTCCAATCGCTTCCCCCGGTCTCTGGATCTAGGTACCGGACCTGCGCTATCGGAGGGAAGTGTCGGGTAATGGAGGTCCAATCGCTTCCCCTTTCCCAAGCTTGCTTGGCACAGTGAAGATCCCCTTTTCGGCCCCACCAAGTCAAGAAACCCGGCCACTAAAGCCACTCGTCCTTGCAGGTTCATTGCAGGTATCAGGGTACGGCCAGGGCCAGCGCCCTGAATACGGCAGCCAAGACTGGATACGCCAATGACGGTACACGATCCATCGTCACCGTCAACATACCGCCACTCAGTGGTGATCACGTTGGCCAAGCGGGTTACGTCGAGGTCATTGTGCAGTACAATCAGCCGCGCTACTTCAGCGGGATCTTTGGCGCCTCCGACCTGCCTGTCCGTGCACGTACCGTCGCGCGGGGACGCTGGACCTCGTTCAAGACCGGCATTCTTGTTCTCGACCTCTCCGTGTCGGAATCCCTCAAGGCCAATGGCGGAGGCGTTGTCAGCGTGACGAACTCCGACATCATCGTGAATTCTTCCGACAACTCGGCCGTCGGGGGAGATGGAACGGGATCCATCGTCAAGGTCGTCAACGGCGCATTCGACCTGACGGGCGGTGTGAAGCCCAACACCACGCTGGATGGACCGGTGAACTATAACCAGAAGCCGACTCCGGA
>JBBRIK010000102.1:0-9654 GCA_038221045.1 Gemmatales bacterium | reverse complement strand
CGCGCGAACAGCCGGCAGCCCGCACCCCCGGCAATCAGGAACGTCTCGGTCTCCTGGTTCTCCCAGTGCCAGCGGTTCCAGCCAGGAACTTCCGGCAAGGGAACGCTGCCGCGAGTGACGATTCCGCCGAGGTATCCGATCTGCATGACGTCTCCTTGGTCTGTCAGGCGGCCCGAACTGCGTCCCCCGCCGTAGGCGGTCCACGCCAGGCGTCAACCTTCTTTATGAGGCCGCGCGCCCATTCCTTCTCCTCTGCCGAGAGGACCGTGAACCACATCAATCCCAGCCAGCCGAACCACAGGACCATTTTGAAGGGCAGCATCCACAAGCTTTCCGGTAATCGCGTGCCGAGGAGCCAGACACCCACGGCCCAGGCCAACAGGCCGCCCACCCGGCCCCATTCGTAGTGAACGACGAACACACGCTGAGCCATGATCCCCGTCATCGCCGCCGTGAAGAGAAATCCGAGAAGCGTCGCCAGCGCCGCACCTTGAATGCCCCAGACGGGAATGAGCAGCATGTAGAGACTGAGCGTGACAGCCGTCGACGCCAGGGTGACGGGCAGCTTGTACGCCGTCTTGCGCTTGATGTAGAAGCCCGATTCCATCAGGTCGGCCGCCGTCAAGAAGAAGTAGGCCAGCGCAACCGGAGCGATGATGCCTGCCGCTGCCGCGTAACGCTCCCCGGCGATGATGCTCACAACCTCGCCGGCCACGAGACACAGCGCGAGGCCGACACCCGCGTAAACGGTCAGGATGCGCGTGAAGACCTTGCCGAAGACGTCCGCCGCATCGGGACGGCGAGCCGCCTCGTACATCTGGGCGCTCCATACCTTGTAGAGCGGCTGCCTGCTCAACATCTTGACGACCAGGGCAAGCTTGTAACCGAGCGCGTAGACGCCCAACTCCGCCAGGCCGACATGCTGCTTCAGGAAGAAGCGATCGCCGCTGTTGAGCAGGAAGAACCCCAGCCCGCCCGGCACGAACGGAAACGAGAACCAGAACATCGCCCGGAGTTGCTTGCGCTCGACGCGCAGCCCGCCGCGCGCCAGCTCGAGTCCCAGAAGATAAAGCGCGCTCGCGCCGGAAGCGATAACGGAGGCAATCAGCGCTCCCTTGATGCCCCAGCGCAGCAGCGTCACCAGAACGATGCACAGGAGGATGCGGAGCAGGAACTGTCCCAGGCTGACGGCGACGAAGAAAAACGACTTCTGCCGTGCCTGGGCCAGGGCCAGCAACAGCATCGCGACCGATTCGAGGACGACGGCGAGAATGGCCAGCCGCAACAGGCCTGGCGCGCCGAGATCGAAGCGACGGCAGAGCGGTTCGGCCGCCAGTGCGACCAGGCCGCCTCCCCCTCCGAGAAAGAGCAGCGTCAAAAACAGGGCGCTGCCGACGACCGCCCGTCGTTCGGACTCGTCGCGCGCCTGGTTCTGAAAGGAGAACAGAGCTTGCCGCAGACCGTTGAACAGCAGACAGAGGAGGACGATTTCGCCCAGCCGATTGAGATAGTCGAGCGCCCCGTACTCTTCCGGACTGAGCGCGCGGACATAGAGCGGCAGAAGGAGGAAGCTGGCCGCGGAGACCAGTACCTCACCCGCTCCATAGACCGCCGCGTGCCGCAAGAAAGAGGACTTTGCCATGCTCACCGAGAGTTAGGATCATGCCGCTTGCGGTTTAGCAGAAGACCGCTAAGCCGCAAGCGGCAAGAGAGGTCAGGCCGGTTGCAGAGAGTACCCGCGCGCTGGGTCGCTCAGCGGCGCTCAGCCGTAGGCGAGTTCGTGCTCCGCGCGTCTCTTGGCCACATGGAGGGCGGCCATCTGGAAGGCGGCGAACCAGAGCCAGTTGTAACGGAACAGGTTGTGGCCTCCCGCGCCCATGAACAGCAGCAGGACGACAGCCAGCCAGGTAACCCGGCCGACGTAATAGGTGAAGTCCTTCTCCCACCACGGATGATCGCGATAGACGCGATCGATCTCGCGTGCATTCCTCCAGTAGCAGTACACCATCGCCAGGAGCGCGATGACCCCGAGTGCGCCCATCTCGCTGAGCGTCTGGGCATAGAGGTTGTGAGCTTGCAAACCATTGCCCGAGGCGATCGAGAACGTGGCCGGTCCTGTCCCGAGCAAGGGGGATTTCTGAAACAGTTCGAGGCTGTCGATCAGGGCCTTCCAGCGGAACTGGGCCGACGTGTGAGCGCCCCGCGTTCCCGCGCTCGCATCCCAGAGCGTCACAAGACGGGTCTGCAAATCATCGCGCATCACCATGAAAGCGAGCGGGGCCAGGATGGCGTAGAGACCCAGGAGCGACCAGCGGTGTTTCGAGCGAATCGTCAGCAGGAAGGTCAAAAAGCCCACGCCGATCCAGGCACGCCGCGAGCCGGTGAAGTAGATGCACGCCAGCGACAGCAGGACGTGGCAGACGATCATCGGCTTGACCTTTGGCCCGCGCACGCACAACCAGAAGGGCATCAGATAAGGCAGGGCGTGCAGCAGCGAAGCCGAGAAGGTGTTCGGATCGCCGTAGCTGGCGTTGATGCCGTTCATGCGGTAGGTACCCATGCGGAACTCGTAGCGTCCGCAAATAAATTCGTAGAAGCTGTGGAACTGAAACATGAAGATGCCGACGAAATAGGCGAACAGAACGGCCTTGAGCGACTTCTCGTCGCGGACGGTCGTGATAAGCATGATGAACAGGACGCCGATCTTGTAGTGTTCGTCCCAGACGCGCTCTCCCAGTTCGAGATCGAACGGCGACGCCAGCCAGGCCGCCACGAGCGCGAACGTGAAGAACAGCATCGCCACGTTCAAACGGTTCGACACCCAGGCCTTGGCGGGGTACATCGCCCAGACGAGCATCGTGCAGATCATGTAGATGCGCTGGATGCGGATGTCGCCGAGGAACGTCCAGTACTCGAAGGGACGGTGGATGAACAACCAGAGGTACCCGCAAAGCATCCAGATCATGATCGTCCCCCGATCGGTTCACGTTCCGTCGCCCGCATCCCCCAACCAGGCCGAGCCGCCGGCCCCAGCAACAAGCCATAACACTTCGCGAAATCCTCGTAGCAGGGCCGCATCGCTGTTTCGTCCGCACTCGACAGATAGGACGGCACAAGGTCCTTGCGAATCGGCACCAGGTCCCGCGTCCACTCGCCGCCCTGCTCCAGAGCCGCACGGCGCAACACGTCATTCAGCACACTCAGGCTGACGTGGCAGGAAATGTTTCGCTCGGCCCACTCGCGCGGCCGATAGCGGTCCGCTTCGTCGATGAAGGCGTCGAGTTGCCTGGCGAGGCCTCGGCGGTCGAGGAGGCGTCCAGTTTGCTCGTTGATGAACGCCTTCGAGCCGATGCGGGCCTCGCGAAACAGACCAACCGGCGTATTGGCGAACAGTGATTCCGTGACGGCGATGCAAGCGCCTTCCTGCTTCGAGAAGATGACACTGACCCGGCCGCGCGCCAGGATCGACATCACCTCGACACGCGAGGGCCGGACCAGCAACTCGAAACGATCCTGCACACCGAAGGCGCACGCCTCCGCCAGGAGATGCTCCCTGGTCCGCCCGCCGAGCGGCACCCCCATCAACAAGATGCGCCGGGAGCGGGGCAGCTTGCGCAGTGCCTCGAACATCAGCCAGTGCCGTTTGACGGGGTCGAAGTGAGAGAGCATGACGAGGTCATACTCTTTCATCTTCGACAGATGCGGCGTGAAATCGTTGGGATCGACCCAACTGGAGGCGAGCAGCGGCACCGGGCGCAATTTCGGCGACAGAGTACGGAGCAATTCCGCATCGTCGAAGTTGCTGAGGAGCGTGTAGAGCGGGCCGGGCCAGAATTTCGCCATCAGCAGCATCTCGACCTGTGGCGGCGGCGATGTCGATGGCCCCAGGACGACGTCGTAGCGCTGAGCGATGTCGGCGGAGTTGCCGGCTCGCAGGAACCGCAGCCATTGCTCCTCGAAGGTCAGATAAAGGACGCCCTTCTCGCGCGCCGACACCGGCGGTTTCAGGATGATACCCTTGCCGATATCGTTCCGCTTCGCTGTGCCGAGAGATGCACCGTCGATCCGGTCGAGACAGGCGTCGAGGACGGGTTTCATGCGGGTCAAGCGTTGCAGCGTCGGACGAAGCCGAGCGGCTCGCGCCAGCATCGTCAATCGCTGCATCGGTTTGCGCCGCAGCCTCGCCAGCGCGACCAGCGCCCGAGACACGGCAGCGCCGCTGACTCGGCCATAGCGGAGGCCGTCCCAGACGAGACAACGCAAAAAACGCAATCGCGAGAGCATCCCTTCCCCCGTTCCCCGCTTGCGGCCTGGCGGTCCTTCCGCTACGCCGCAAGCGTCCCCTTGACCAGGCGCAGATAGAACTCCTCGAATCGCCCTACCATCTCCTGCCGGCTGAACTCTTCCTCGACCCGACGATGAGCAGTACGCGCGAGCCGCCGTCCCCTGTCGCCGTCGCGCAGCAACTCCCCCATCGCCCCCGCGAGAGGTTCCGCCTGGCCCGCCGGCACCAGCAAGCCATGAACATTGTGTGTGATGAGCCGGCCGCACGCTCCGACGTCCGTCGCCACAATCGCCCGTGCGGCCGCCATGTACTCCAGCACGGCGTTCGGCATCCCTTCCGCGCGGGAGGAGAGAACGGCGACGTCGATCCCCGCCAGAAAGCCGGGAATATCGCTTGTCGAGCCGCACAGGCGAAAGCGATTGCCGAGACCGCGTTCGCCAGCCTGACGCAATAGCGCCTCCCTCTCTCGTCCCTCGCCCGCCACCTGAAACGTGGCGTCGGGAAACCCCCGAGCGACACGCGCCGCGGCATCGACGAAGACGTCCAGACCCTTCACGCGCCGCAGATTGGCGACGACACCGATGCGGCGCAGAGGCGTCATCGTCAACGGCGGCACCGACGCGAAGCGTTCGAGATCGACGCCGTTTTCCAGAACGATCACCTTCTGCGGGTTCGGCTTCTCCGCTGCAAGCAGGGCCTGTCGCGCGGCCTCGCAGTTGGCTATCGTGGCCGTCGTCAGAGGGTTGAGCAGGCGGCCCAGAACGCGGTGCAGCGGGTTCTGCCAGTGACCGACGTTGTTCCTGGTCCTGACGACGAACGGCACTCCCGCCAGACGCGCCACCGGTACGCCGAGATAGCTGCTATCGGGGAAATACGCCTGAAGGACGTCGATCCGCTCGCGGCGAAGGAATCGTCCCAGCCGCCATGCTGCCGCCATCGCGCGGGGACTGCGGAGGGAACCGACGCCCAGACGCAACACAGGGCAATCGTCCGGTTCGAGGGAGCGCGACAGTTCGCTCCGGCCGCGCAGAAGACAGAGGAAAGGCAGCACCCGGCGAGGATCGAGTTGATGGATCAGAGCGAGCAACTGCGTCTCGGTCCCCGCCTTCACTAGCTCGTCGATGAGGAAGCAGACGCGCACGGGTTCCGTCCGCGTGGCGCGTGTTGGCCGTCCAGTCGTGGCAGACAGCAAACTCATCGGACGAGGCTCTCCTTTCCTACCGCCGGAGCAGGCTTCTGTCCTCGTCTTGAATTCGGGAAGAGGCCCGCGAAAAGGGCCTCATAAGCGCGAGCCTGGGCGGCGAAAGTGAATTCTTCGCTCACCCGCCGATGACCTGCCTCCCCCATTGCCAGCCGGCGTTCATCATCCCCCACCACGTCGAGGATGCGACTCGCAAGAGCCGAGGCGTCGCCGGGCGGAACGAGGTAGCCGTTGACTCCGTCCTCGACGACCTCGGGCGTCCCTCCCACGGCCGTCGCGACCACCGGAACGCGAGCCGCGAACGCCTCCAGCACGACATTGGGCAACCCCTCAGTGTGCGAAGGAAGGACGAGCAGATCGAAAAACGGATAGAAGCTATCAAGATCGTTCCGCAGGCCGGCGAGAGCGAAGGTATCTTGCAGCCCCAGGGTGGCGATGCGCCGAACGATCTTCTCGCGCTCGGGACCATCGCCGAAGTGGACGAAGCCGATCGCTGCGTCTCGCGCGACGACCTGCGCGGCCGCCTCGACGAGAATGTCGAAACCCTTCTCGGGACTGAGCCGGCCCGCGGAAGCCACGATGACCCGACGCGGCCGGGGAAAGAAATCGTGCAGCTCGCGCAGGTAGCGCAGGTCCGTATCGGCGAAGCGCTCGACGTCGATGGCATTGCGGATGACGCAGACACGATCCGGCTCGACGCCGGCGCGGCGCACCTTCACGGCCTGCCCCTCGGAGACGCAGACGACGCGATTCATCCAGCGGAGATTGAACCGATCGAGCCACTCGTAAACGCGAACCTTGAAGCTCTCCGCCGTCCAGCCCCGGGACACACTGACGACCGGAATACGCTGACGGCGAGCGGCGAGGTAGCCGACCAGGTCCGCCTTGTAGCCATGACAGCAAAGCACCTCGACGCCGAGACTGGCGAGCGTGTCCGCGAGTTCGCGAACGGCGGCTCGAAGCCAGGGGGTGTCATTCTGAAGAGCGCGAGCATGGAAGCCCGCCTCGCTCACCGCGTCGAGGAACGGCTGACAGCGGCCGCCCTCGCTGAACGACAACACGACGCTGCGGACGCGAGGCTTTAGCGCCTGGGCCAGGCCGAGCATTTGCCGTTCGGGGCCGCCGAAGAACGTCGATGCCGTCAAGTGTGCGACGATCATGGTTCTCGTCCCTTGCTTGCGCTTCGGGCTAGTTGAAGACGCAATCGAGCCAGACTTCTTCCAGGCGATCCGCGAGGGCGTCCCAGTCGTAACGCTCAGTGACGAGCCTGCGTCCCGCATCAGCGCGAGCCTGGGCCGTCTCTGGATCGCACAACGAATCGAGGATCGATCCTGCCATGTCCGCGACCCCGTCGCAGACTGTCAGATGCTCGCCGTCGCGCAAACAGAGACCCTCCGCCCCCACGCGCGTCGAGACGACGGGCAATCCCGTGGCCAGCGCTTCGAGGATCTTCAAGCGCGATCCGCCGCCGATCCGCAGCGGCACCACCATCAAGGCACTCTGAGCCAGGAAGGGGCGAACGTCCGCGACGTCAGCGTGCAGTTCGACGCCGTGCATCGTCTCGACGCGCTTTCGCAGCGCCGCTGGTGGATTGCGGCCCACGATGCGGCACTCGACAGCGGGACACGCCTGGCGGACGCGCGGCAAAACATAGGTCAGGAACTGATCGACGGCGTCGAGGTTGGGACGCCATTCCAGGCTGCCGAGAAAGAGCAACTGATGCGGCTGGCGCGGCTGACCCTCCGGCTGGAAGAAGGCGGTATCGACGCCATTATCGACGACGGCGACGCGCTCGACGCCGAAGCGCTCGCGGAAGAGGACGGCGTCGTCAGGGCTGACGGCGATGGTGCGGTCGGCGCGCTGCAAGACGCGGCGCTCGAAGGACTCGAACTTGCGCCATTGCTTGCCGATGTACCAGCGCTTGAGCGGATGGGTCTCCGTCTCAAAGTAGCGTTGCCAGATTAGCGATTCGACGTTATGAGCCATCACGACGTGCCGGACGCTGGGCAGACAGTTCAGTGGCTGAGCGTAGGGAGTCCATTCGCAATGCCAGAGGTCGATTGCTTCCCGGGCCGCCAGATCGCACAGGACGTGCCGCATGGCGGTGCTGTCGTGCGTGGCGACCGAGTAGGGCAGCGGCGACAGCAGATTCAGGCCCAGTCGCGCGAGGAAGCCCGGCCCCGACTTGCGCGGCACGGCGCGATCGACCATGACCGTCGTGATGCCGTGGCGGGCAAAATGGACGCGGGCTGCTTCCGCCTCGTCGGGATTGGCGTTGCGGTGACAGACATACGTCACCTGATGCCGTTGCGCCAGGCGAAGCGTGAGATTGAGCGTGCGGATGCGCTTGCCTGAAACGGCGGGATAGGGCAACTCCTCGTCGATAATCGCGACGTGGAGCGGCCTGGTCGTGCGCGCTGGGCGTCGAACGGGTGGATCGAGCAGCATGGTGGAGTGCATCGCGTTTCTCATGGGGTCAAGCGAGAGTCAACCCAAAACGATCAGGCGGCGCGTCGGGCAGCGACCGGCTCAGGCTGAACGCGGACGCCAGGGACGCGCATCGGCGGCTTGCCGGGGCGGAGCAGTTCGAGCAGGATGCCGGTCCCCGCGCCAACGTGGACGGCGAGGAACACCAGCGGCGACAGAAACAGCATGCCAGGGTCGCGTTCCCGCCAGGCGATCGACGTGCTCGCAATCAGCAGCAGCAAGACGTAAAGCGTCAGACAGCCGGCGTACATCAGTCCGAGCCAGGGCGACAGCAACGCCAGTAACGGCCCGGCGAGAAGTCCGCCGACGAACAGCGACGGCACGAAGCCGGGAAGCGTGAACGTATCGCGATGCTTGCGCAGGAGGCGGACCCGGCCGCGCCCGTAGCGCATCATCTGCCGAACCAGGCTGCCGAGTGTTCCGCGCGGATGGTAGCGCAACTGAACGCGCGGCGTGAAGAAGCAGCGCAGGCCGGCCCGATCAACGCGATGGTTGAACTCCACGTCCTCGCAGGCGTCGAACTGATCGTCGAAGGGGCCGACGAGGTCGAACACTTCCCGGCGATAGGCGACAGCCACGCTCGAAGCTTTGACGAAGCGTTCGCCGGATGCGTAGATGAACGAATCGGGATGATGGCCGAGCCGCGAGGCGCGACAGGCGGCGATGGCTTTCTGGACCGGCGTGGCCCGCGAAACGTCGAGCGGCTGAGGCCGGCCCACGCAGTCGGCCCCGCTGCGCTCGAAGGCGTCGGCGAGATTGGCGAGGTAGTCGGGGTTGTCGAGGTCGGAATGGCCGTCGATGACGACGACGATCTCGCCGCGCGCGACTTGGAGGGCGGCATTGCGGCCGGCGCTCGACCAGATGCCGGGATTCTCGACAAGCTGGAGATGCGGGTAGCGCGCCTGCATGGCGCAAACCAGTTCGCGGGTATCGTCGCTGGACTCGCCATCGGCGACGATCACTTCAAAGCGGCTGGCGTCATAGCGCTGGTTGAGCAACTTGAACAGCGTGGCCTGGATGAATCGGCCCTCGTTGCGGACCGGAACGAGGACGGAGATGAAGGGCAGCCGCGTGAGACGAACCGACGCCGCCGGTTCGGGCGACCACAGGCGCGGACGCAGCAAGTGCGGCGACGGCAGATCGGCAGGCGAATCGTTCCGGCTGCGAAGCATAAAAGCCCTCCCTGGCAACGAACCCGTCGAATCCTTTCGCGGGTTGTCGTTCATTCCCTCTCCCCTATGGGGAAGGGTTCTTCTCTTCCTCCCTTCGCCCCCGCTTCGGGGGAGAGGGGAGAAGGAGGTTCAAGCGCTGCGGCGAAGAGGCCGATGGATCCTCTCCTTCAGGAGCGGCTCCATCGTCTTCTCGACTTCTTCCTGATGCGGAATCCGAAACCACTTCCCCAGCGTTCGGTATGGCACTCCCAAGGCGTAAAACACGGTGCAAAGCAACAGGCGCATGTCGAGCCAGGGACTGATCCGCTGGACGTAGAACAGATCGTACGCCAGCTTGCGGCGAACGCTGTCCACATCGGAGTCGGGCGGCAACTGGACCTGAGCGAGGCCCGTCACGCCGGGACGCACGGCCAGACGCTGGCGATAGCTGGGCAGGGCCTCCTCCAGTTCCGGCAGGAACTCCGGACGCTCGGGACGAGGGCCGATCAGGCTCATGTCGCCGAACAGGA
>JBBRIK010000101.1:0-9666 GCA_038221045.1 Gemmatales bacterium | reverse complement strand
GATAGCGGCTGGGCAGGGAAAGAGTTCCCCAAGGTAGCGCGGAATCACTCATGCATTCATTGTAGAGCGGTGGTGAAATCCTTCTTGCCGCTTGCGGCGTAGCGGGCAGCCCCCTCCGCCGCAAGCGGCAAGACACGACCGGCATTTCCGTCCCATGCCGCAAGGTCATGCAGGGCGCGGCCCCCACTATGCACGCCAGATGCGCTCAGGATGCAGCCTGCGCCGACAGGAGCGTCACAGCCTCGCGCTCTCCCGCTTCTTTTCTTTCATGCCCATTTTACCGGGACGCATTCATCGGGCAGAGTTTCTCTAGCCGGAACTCTTTCCTTGACCCCATCTGCTGGAGGGGGCTTCCGGAGTGGGCGACAGCAGCCTGTCGTCTTGGGTCCTGTCTAATCTGTTTGCCAAGGAGTCTGGATCATGAGGCTCAAGCACCTGCTGACGCGGCTGGCGGCGCTGGTCGCCATCGTCGCGGCGGCAAGCCCGGCGCTGGCCGGCAACTGCGGTGCGAGCAGGTATCCTGCAGACGTCTGCTGCCAGGAACAGTGCTGCCTGCCGACCGTCCGCTATCGCGTCTGTTACAAGAACGTTGTCGAGGAGCAAACCGAGGTCTGCTACCGGCGCGTCTACCATACCATCCTGAAGGAATGCAAGGAGACGGTCCAGAAGCCGGTCTACGAGCAGCACATGCGCGAACAGCGCTACACCGTCTGCAAGCCGTGCTGGGAAGAATACGACGTCGTCCGCAAGTACACGGTTTGCCATCCGGTGCGCGAGACGCACTATCGCGACTGCTGCTACACCGTCAACAAACAGTGCTGGCAGGAGTACCAGGTGCCGGTCCTCTTGTCCACCTTCAAGCCGGTCTACGAGCAGCACGTCCGCCAGCAGTGCTACACGGTCCACAAGCAATGCTGGCAGGAGTATCAGGTGCCGGTCAAGTGGTGCACCTATCGGACGATCACGGAGCAGCACTGCCGCGACGTCTGCTACACGGTCCAGAAGCCGTGCTGGCAGGAGTATCAGGTGCCGGTCAAGTGGTCCACTTGCAAGCCGATCTACGAGCAGCACGTCAAGTGCGTGCCGATGACCTGCTACAAGACGGAGACGGTCCCGTGCCAGAAGGTGTGCTGCACCTATACCTCTGAGCCGGTGTGGACGGAGAAGCCGGTCCGCGTCTGCTCGGGTAGCTGGGTCGTGGAAGAACACTACTGCCCCGGCCGAACGGTGACCAAGTGCTGCCGAACGCCCGGAACGTGGGAGTGCGATCCGTGCAGTTGCAAGGCGAAGTACTGCCCCGGCCACACGGTCCGCTATCAGGAACAACTGCCGGGCCGGACCGTCTGCAAGAAGAAGTGGGTGCCGTGTGAAGAGGTCCGCATGGAGCGCTGCTGCCGCATGGTGAAGAAGCCCTGCTATCACACGGTCAACTACACCATCTGCCGTCAGGTGCCCTACACGGTCGTCAAGCAGGTGCCCTATACCACCTGCCGCATGGAGCGCGAAGACCATTGCAAGCTCGTCACTTGCAAGAAGTGCATCATGGTGCCGGAGACCAAGGTGTGCAAGGTGCCCTACACGACCTGCCGTCAGGTGCGTGAGGATCACTGCAAGATGGTGACGTGCAAGAAGTGCTACATGGTCCCCGAGGTGAAGACCTGCTGCATTCCGTACACCACTTGCCGTCAGGTGCGTGAGGATCACTGCAAGATGGTGACGTGCAAGAAGTGCTACATGGTCCCCGAAGTGAAGACCTGCTGCGTTCCTTACACGACTTGCAAGATGATTCGTGAGGACCATTGCAAGATGGTGACGTGCAAGAAGTGCATCCTGGTGCCGGAAGTCAAGACGATGAAGGTGCCGTACTGCGTCTGCAAGATGATCCCGGAGGAGAAGTGCGAGGTCATCAAATGCAAGCGTTGCAAGATGGTTCAGGAGGAGAAGTGCTGCATGGTGCCGTACACCATGTGCAAGATGGTGGCGGAGGAGCGCTGCTTCCAGGTGCCGGTGAAGACCTGCACGATGGAGCCGTACTGCGTCAAGAAGCAGGTTTGCCGCAAGGTGAAGGTGCTGGAGCCAATCTGCTCCGACCCCTGCTGCCCGTGAGTTGAGTTTACGGTGACGAACAGAAGGGCGAGGAGAGGAATCTCCTCGCCCTTCTCGTTTTTCTGGCCGTATGGGGTGCAGTTCCCCATCAGCGTTGAGGCGGAGGCCCTCCAGGCGGGCCTTCTTCATCGAGCGGCGGTGGTCGCGGGACTGGAGGTTGACGGCGCTTCGCCACGTCCCACAGGCGACAGCCTTCATCCAACCGCTCTGACCCCTTCAGGGTCTCCTCTGTGCCGCCGTCGTCAATTCCATTGACACTGACGGAATAGATCACCAGCCCATCCGCCTCGCGCCGCAGCCGCAGGGGTTTGCCATCGCAGGGATCGATTAACGTCTCCTTCGCCGTGTAGTCTTTCAACTCCTCGATCTTCGCGGGCCAGCGATGTTGCTTGAGGCGAAAGCGTTCCGCCGCCAGCATCGCGGCTACGCAGCGTAACCTGGCGTGATGCCGCCGATCATGTTCCTCGGCCTTCTGGTAGTATGGGAGGATTATCACAAGTACGCCTATGCGGTCGGCACTCATCTTGATATCTCTATCCACACGCTTCATGGCAGCGCCGCGGACCGGCATCGGTTCCTGTGCCCCTTCAAGAAAACGCCCGCAGACGGCGAGCGCCTCGGCACGCGCATGGAAAAAGCGTTCCTTCTCGCGCGAGGGCATCCAAAAAGGGCTGGAGGGCGGGTCATGCCCCATTAGATCACCAGGCTTCAATTCGCATTTGAGAAGCGCTTCGCACTGGCGGTGGAAGAGACTTTTCTCACCGCGGCAAGCCTGCACAAGACCATTCCAAGCATCCTCCTTTTCGAGCAAACGCTGGAGGGCAAGCAAATTCTCGGGGGCGGATACTCCCTGTCCCAGGATCCGCTCGATCGTCGCGCAGGCAATCCCGATCTTGGCACAGCGCACCGACAGAGAGATAATCATGGGTTCGTCGCCTATCGTTCGCCCGGCCGCGACCATCGCACCGCAGGCACGGAGCGCTCGGGGGAAATCTTGCTGCGCAGCGGCATGCACGGCGTCCAGTCGCAGCAGGTGGACCACCACTGGAATCGAATTGAAATGCGGATGGAGCGTCCTTGACGGATCAGGCAAGTGATTGATCTTGTAACGCCCCTTGTCGAAACTGCTCAGCCTCCTCGCTTCGTCAAGCGCAGCGCTTTCAAGTTGCAATTCCACGCCGATCGCCTTGATCGCGTCCTCAGAGAGACGTTCGTTGGGGTCCGGCTGGTCAATCGTGTCGCAAAGCGGATAAGGCCAATAGCGAGTCAGTTTGCCGTAAGCTGATTCCACGACCAGAGCGCCGTTTTCCGCGTCGGGGATCTGCTCGCGGGCTGCTTCGATGTCCTCGAAACGCCAGCCTGGATCGTCGCGGTCGAGTTCCGCGATTACTTGCTCCAACTGGCTCTCGGCCTGCCGGCGCTCATACCAGAAGTGGCCGAAGAAGCCCAGCACCCCCAGCAGCACGAGCACGAACAGCCAGATCGTAACGGCGAGCCAGGGGAAAGGCTTGCGGGAGGCGGCTTCGGCGCTCATCGGGACACCTCACAGGAAAGATCTTGACCAGGCCGCGCTGTGCATCGGTGCCGCTCGGCTCGCGGCACCTACCCTCTGCGTCGAATCGTCTGCGGTAGGTCCGGCGAGCCGAGCCGGACTGTCTTGCGGGTGCCGCTCGGCTCGCGGCACCTACCCTCTGCGTCGAATCGTCTGCGGTAGGTCCGGCGAGCCGAGCCGGACCGGTACCCCGATGCCGCTCCCTCTGCGCCGTTGTCGCCACATCCGGCGAGCCGACTCACAGTGTTCTCCGGTGCCGCTCGGCTCGCGGCACCTACTGTCTGCCAGCAGGTCTCTCTTGCTGGCCCTCCTTGAAGAACGATCGTCAACTGGTGATCGCTCCCTGCGAGGCCGAACTCACCGTCCGTGCGTACTTCGCCAGGACCCCACGTTGCACCTTCAGCGCCGGCTTCACCCAACCCTGACGACGCCGGGCCAGTTCGTTCTCGTCCACGTTCAACTGCAACAGCTTCTTCTCCGCGTCGATCGTGATCGAATCGCCTTCCTTCACCAGCGCGATCGCTCCGCCGACCCACGCCTCCGGCGAGACGTGGCCGACGACCAGGCCATGCGTGCCGCCCGAGAAGCGGCCATCGGTAATCAAACCGATGCTCTCGCCGAGTCCCTGGCCGACGAGCGCCGCCGTCACCGACAGCATCTCGCGCATGCCCGGACCGCCGACCGGTCCCTCGCCGCGAATCACCACCATGTCGCCTGTCTTGATCTTCTTCGCCTCGATGGCTGCGAAACACGCTTCCTCGCCGTCGAACACCTTCGCCGGTCCCGTCATCGTCGTCTTCTTCAATCCCGCCACCTTCGCCACCGCGCCCTCAGGCGCGAGGTTGCCCTTCAGCACCACAAGATGACCTGTCTTGTGCAAGGGTTTGTCGAGCGTGTGGATTACCTCTTGCTTCTTGCGGAATATGCTCTCGATCCCGGCGAGGTTCTCCGCCAGCGTCTGGCCCGTCACCGTCAGACAGTCGCCGTGCATCAGGCCCGCTTCGAGCAGCGCCTTCATCACGGGCGGAGTGCCGCCGGCGCGGTGCAGGTCGTTCATGACGAAGCGTCCGCCCGGCTTCAGGTCGGCAAGGTGCGGCACCTTGTCGCCGAGACGATCGAAGTCAGCCAGCATCCACTCGACCTCAGCCTCGCGGGCAATGGCCATCAGATGCAGGAGGGCGTTCGTCGAGCCGCCCAGCGCCAGCACGAACGTGTAGGCATTTTCGAGCGATTTGCGGGTGATGATATCGCGCGGCTTGATACCGCGTTCGATCAGGCGGACGAGCGCCTGGCCGGCCTGGAAGGTTTCGCGTTCCTTGGCGGCGGAGACGGCGGGATTGCTGGCGTCGAAGGGCAGCGACATGCCCATCGCCTCGATGGCGCTCGACATGGTGTTGGCGGTGTACATGCCTCCGCACGATCCCGCGCCGGGACACGACTCGCACTCGACCTTGTGAACGCCGGCGGCGTCGAGTTTGCCGGCCTGATGCCGGCCGACCGCCTCGAAGATGCTGACGATGTCGAGGTCCTCACCGGCCTCGCCGATGCCGGGCAGGATCGAGCCGCCGTAGACGAAGACGCTCGGCACGTTGAGCCGGGCCATCGCCATCACGCAGCCGGGCATGTTCTTGTCGCAGCCACCGATGGCCAGGATGCCGTCGTGGTTCATGCCGCCGCAGACGACCTCGATCGAGTCGGCGATCACCTCGCGCGACACCAGGCTGTAGCGCATGCCGAGATGGCCCATCATGATGCCGTCGGACGCCGTCGGCGCGCCGAAGGTCTGCGGCACGCCGCCGCCGGTGCGAATACCCTCGATGGCCTTGCGTGCCAGCCGGTCGAGGTGGGCGTTGCAGGGCGTGATGTCGCTATGGAGGTTGGCAACGCCGATCATGGGACGTGAGAAATCTTCATCGAGAAAACCAACGGCGCGGAGCATGGCGCGATTGGGAGCGCGGCTTGGGCCGCCGGTGGTCATCAGGCTGCGGCGTTCGGGGGGTTGCGACATGGAGAAAGTTCCTCGAAGGCGGGGATCGCGAATCGCTTTGAAAAGCGCGTATTATCGATCACTTTACGAATTGCGAAGAAGTGCGGCGCGGACTCAGCTCGGCTCCTCGGCCAGTTCCGGCGGCAACGGCAGCGTCGCCACGATGAACGACCCCAGGTCCGTCAATGCCTTTCCCGTCAGGCCCGTTCTCAGATCGACGATCGTTCCACCCAGGTTGTAGATTCGCAGCACCGGGCGCAGCAGCAGTGGATCGTCCTCGACGCTCGCCTCACCGCGCCCAAGGCGATCCTGCCAGCGCCGCCGTTCCTCCAGCTTCTCCAGAACAAGGGCGGCCGGATCGCTGTCGTCCGGCATGGGCCAGACGTGTACCTGCACGGCGTCCAGGCTGCCGTTTTGCGGAAGGACCAGATGCGTGCCGTCCTCGATTCGGGCCAGTTCCCAGGCGGTCAGGCCATGCAGGACGAAGGCATGGCCCGGCGTCCCCTCCGGCAGGACGAGGTCGCGCGGCTCCAGTCCCAGGCTCCCGGCGAAAGTGCCAGCGAGGCCGCGCCACACCCAGGACAGGCCGAAAGTGCCAGAGCCGGAAGATGACCAGAGGTAGACGAGGACGTTCTCCGGACGCGGCTTCAGGCAGCAGTCCGCAAGCAACTCCATCAGTGCCAGATCGCCCAGCGGATCGTCCCACGTCTCGACGAATTGCCCCACCGCCCGCGCGTCGGCCGCGAGGTCTTCCAGATACTGGCGAATGTCCTGCGCCGCCGCCAGGCCGCGCACGAGGCCCCGCAGTTGATCGTGGCCGATCTTGGGAGGACGCATGTTGCCCGCCTTGCGCGAACGCACTGTCGGATCGACCGCGTAGGCCGAGACCGTCTGGGCCGCGAGCTTCTCCGCCTCCAGGCGATCCGCCAGTTCGCGGACATGCTCGCTCAGCTTGTGCAACTCCTCGTGGACCGTGAAGTAGAGCAGATGCTCGCCTTCCAGACTGCTTGCCGTGATCTCGCCATGTGGCCGCATCGGCTCGAAGCGGCTCTCCAGACGCCGAATCGCTGCTCGCGCACGCTCGACGAACAGAGGCCGATTCGCCAGCAACGTTTCCGCTCCCCCGAACGCCGGCACCGGCGCTGCCTGCTCGATGGCGCGGACGTCCACGCCGAGTCCCTCGCCGCGCGGAAAGACTTGAATAACGGTCAATCCCTCGGGCAGCCCTGCCGCCAGACGAGCCGCGACCGGCTGGGCGAGTTGTCGTTCGAGAGCGCGTTTGAGCGCTCGCGCTCCGAGGACTGGATCGAAGCCCCGATCGATGATGCGCTCCAGGGCCTGCCCCTCGACGCGCAGTAGACACTTGCGACGGACCAATCCCTCGCGGCGGAACAGGTCGCGCATCAGCAGTTGGGCGATCTTGCCGACGTCGTCGCGGCTCAGGCGCTCGAAGGCGACGATGCGGTCGAGACGATTGAAGAACTCCGGCCGGAAGAACTGCTCGGCCGCGCGCGTGAACGCCTCGCGATCGTGGCCTTCCCCGCTGTAGCCGAGTGTCGCCGACGCCTCGCGCACTCCCAGGTTCGACGTCAGGATGAGCAGGGCGTTGCAGAAGTCGGCCGTCCGTCCTAACGCATCAGTCAGCCGGCCCTCGCCGAGAACCTGCAACAGCAGATCGAACACTTCGGGGTTGGCCTTCTCGATCTCGTCGAACAGGACGACGGCGAAGGGCTGCCGGCGAATCGCGGCCGTCAGCAGTCCCTCCGGCTGATAGAAGGTGCCGACGAGGCGGGCGGCCGAGCCGGGTTCGGTGTACTCGTTCATGTCGAACCGCAGCAGCTTGTCCGCCTCGCCGAACAGATACGTCGCCAGGGCCTTGGCGCACTGCGTCTTGCCGACGCCGGTGGGTCCGAGAAACAGAAACGACGCCAGCGGTCTCTCGGGATCGTTGAGGCGGGCTTTGGCGATGCTGACGACCGCGGCACACGCCTTCAGCGCCGCTGGCTGGCCGATGACCTGCTCCTCCATGCGGCGCACGACGTCATGCAGGGCGAGCTTCTCGCGATTGTCGAGGAAGGTCAGCGACAGACCGCTTTGGGTGTGGAACTCGGCCAGCACCTGCTCCCGGCCGACGTTCAGGCGGCGATACTTGACGGCCAACCGGCGCAGGAACACAGCCGCCTTGCCGGGAAAACTCAGATGCCGGACATAACGGCGTTGCAGGTCGAGGACGGACGACAGCACGTCGAGGTCGAACCGGCATCGGTGCTGCATTTCCAGTTGTCGCTGTACCTCGATCAGGATGCGCAGCACATCGCGGGCCGGCGGCTCATGCAGCGGCAGGACGTGGAACAGGTCAGCGAAACCACGGTCGCGCTCGCGGAGAACGCGGAACGCCTCGGGCGTCATCTCGGCGACGAGGCGCACTTCACGCCGCTCGATGTAAGGTTTGAGCACGTCGGCGGCGCACAGGTCCGACTGGCTAGTGCGGCCCGCATAATAGAGACCGAGAAAGTCGTCGAAGTAGAGGATATGCTCCTTCTTCTCCGCTTGCTTGAGGATGGCGAGGAGCCGTTTCTCCCACTGGCCGACGTACGACATGCCGGAAATCAGCCGCTGCGGCGACAGCAGCCAGGTGTAGTTGATGACCTTGTGCGGTTCCTTGCGTGTCGAGACCGTGCGCCAGACATACTCGTGGAGCAGAGCAGTCTTGCCAACGAGAGCGGGGCCGAGCAGCAGGACGGGCCGGCGATCCGGCGCTTGCAAGAGCCGCGTCAGTTCCTCGATTTCGCGGTCGCGCAAAAGGACGCGGTCGAGGTCGTCGGGATAGAGCTGATCGAGACAGCGGGCGATGCGGAACAGTTCGCGTTCGCCGTCGGGGTTGTCCTCGTCGCCGCCAAGTGAGGCCCGGCGATCTTCCTCCTCGGCCTTGATCGTCTGGGCGGGATAGATGTCGAGATCGAGGGTCGTGATCCAGGCAGTACCCTGGAGGGCGAGCTTTTCGGGAGGAGTGAAATCGTACTCGTCCTCCTTTTCGCGGAGGCGGAAATAGGCGGTGAGGACGTCCGTGGCGCGTTCGGCGAGATTCTCGCCGCGAGCTAGCTCGAACCAGACGTCGGAGACGGAAGGCGTGAAGGCGATGCGCCGGCCGAGCGTGTGAAAGACGACAAAGAAGAAACGGCCGCGAGCGAGGCGTTTGCGCAGTTCGAGGACGAGGTCGAGACGATGGTAGTCGAGATCGGGACTGAAAGTCCAGGCCGCGAGGTCGTCGTGGCGCAGCATCTTGCCGAGTTCGCGCAGATCGGTCCTCAGTTCGCCGGCGAGCAAGTGGAGGACGCGTTCGAGCTTCTCGTGTTGCTGAATCGGGCGAGGGAAGAAGAGCGGCCGAACGACGTAGAGGTCTCGATGGGATTGAACATAGATGGGGATGGTGATGTTCATGAGCGCGTTTATACATGACACGGCCTCGTTTGCCACCCTGGTTAGCCTCCGCGGTTCTCATTCTTTCCTCGTTCCCACGCACTGCGTGGGAACGCGCTCTTCGACGCTCTGCGTCGCGTCTGTTCGTAAGACGACGCAGAGCGTCGAAGAAGCCGTTCCCACGCAGAGCGTGGGAACGAGGAACGCTCCGTGGACTCCGCGGTTCTCATTCTTTTCTCAGGAGGTTGTCATTACCCCACCGTTACTCTTCTCAGCAGAGACCAACGATTCCACAGGAGGTAGTTATCATGCGCAACATTGGGAAGGCATGCCTGGGCTGCGCGGCAGCCCTGCTGCTGACCGCGCCGTTGCGGGCCGACCCACCCGCAAAAGGTGACAGCAAGAGTGAGCCGTTCGCCCAGAGCGACCGTTCGCGAGGATTTTTCGGTTTCCCCGACTGGGATAGCCGATCCGGCGGCTACGACCGCTCGCGTCGTGCGGAGGCGGACGACAAGAAGAAGGACGACAAGGGGCCGGCGAAATCCGACGATCGCCGTGGCCCTCCAGGCGGTCCTCGTTTCGGCGGATGTGGCCCAGGCGG
>JBBRIK010000100.1:0-9666 GCA_038221045.1 Gemmatales bacterium | reverse complement strand
AGTTGGAATTTGTCCTCGCGTGGTCCGACGTCCCTGGCCTTGCCACGGACCTCGACACCTTGACGCTTGCCGAGCGCGAGCAGATCCGGACGAAGTTGGGAGCGCAGTTGACCGGCGAGAGGCCCTTCTCGCTGGGCCGATTTCAGGGGCGAGAGTTCCGGCTGCGGCACAACGGCAAGAAGGGCGGCCTGGTCGAGCGGATTTATCAGATACCCAGGGGAGGTTCGCAGCGCTTTTATTTCGTCATGGTAGCTGGGTCCGGCGTCGTTTTCGACGCGGGCGCAAGCGAGAAGTTCTTAGCCTCCTTCAAGATCCTCGACAAGCGGGATGGCCAGGTCGCTCTGGGCGATCCCGATCCCAATCCTCCGGTCCGCTTTCCCCCTCATCCGGTAGACATTCCGCGTCCTCCCCCCGGAGTAGCCCCCTACTTCCCGCTGCCAACGCCCCTTCCGCTGCCGAAGCCGTTTGCCATCGCCCCGCCCGAGTTGGAGGAAGACAAGACCCTTGTCAATCTGCCTGCAAAAATCACGGACGTGGCAGTCGGAAGACGTGGCCGTTACCTCATCCTGAACCTTTCGTCGATGAACCAACTCGCCGTCTTTGACGTCAGTCAGGCGAAGGTGGTCCACCGCATTCCCCTCAAGGGCCAGGTCAAGTTCGCGGCCTGTATCGACAAGCTCGCTGTAGTCGATCCGGCTACCAACACAGTCGAACGCTGGGACCTCTCGACCGGGAAGCGCGAGGACTCGGCCAAACTGGATCTAAAAGTACCCGTTCGCGTCGTCGCAATGGGTTCGGCCTCCAACGGGCCGCTCGGCATCTCGGCCGTCGATTGGCCGCGGCTAGGAGAAACAGCTTTCTTCGACGTGAAGACCCTGACCCGGATCGAGATTCCCTTCGATCCGCACAGTCTGTTCCATACCAGTCCGCGCGTCTTCCTCCGTGCCTCGGCCGATGGTAGGGTCTTTGCCTGTCAGGCGGACCCTGGCTCGGAGACCCAAACGGGCGTGCTGGCGGCGGACGCCTTGCGGAAGTATCGGGCCGACCCTGGCGGGCAACCTCTCCCTGGGCACGACGGCTTCGTTTACACCGACCGGGGAGTTGCTACGCCTCAGTTGACTGCCGTCATTACGGAAGGCTCCCCGCTGCTGCCGGCTCATCACGGCCCGTACTACCTCAGCCTGCTGCCCGCTCCCAAAGGTCGGCTCGGCGTCCATCTGTCGGGAGACCGTCAAACATTCCACAAGTTGGAGGACGTCGAGGGCGTGGAGGCTGTCCGGCTACGCGGGCAGAATGGCCTGGCGCGGGATCAACGGATTCATCTCATCCCCGAGGCCAAACTTCTGATAACCATTGCGGACGGCGGCCAGCAACTTGTCCTGCGCCGCTTTGACGTGGACAAGGCCCTCGAACAATCCGAAGCCGATTACCTGGGATTGACGTCCCGTCCTCCCGATGCGGCCGAGCGCGGCAAGGAATACCTCCATGCCATCACGGTCCGCTCGAAGAAGGCCGGGCTGCGCTACGAAGTGAAGACGGGGCCGACGGGGATGAAGATCGACGCGGACGGCAAACTCACCTGGAAGGTGCCGCCCGACTACAACACGATCGAGACGCCGGTCACACTCCGAATTCAGAATGAATCCGGGCGGGAACTCGTCTCCTCATTCACGATCTACTTGCCCGACAAGGAATAAGGAGCCAGCTTCAGGAAGGGAGCGATCGGTCCCGTGTTTCCCGCGCGTCTGCCAGCCTCCGGAACGCCTTCCGAGTGGGACCATCGAAAGGCTCTCTGAAAAGAGAGCCTTCACGGCAGCAGACGTCATCGCGGAGGATTCTTTTTTTCCTCTTCGGGTGACTGGGCAAGCCCGACGACCCGAGCCTGGCCCGTCTTTACGCGGACGAACACATAGGCGGATTCGACCTTTTTCGTGGTCCGCTCTGTTCCTGAGACAAGGACGATTCGCCGTTCCGGCGCGGGAATCGTTTCCAGAAACTCCTTCGTCCTGCCCCCCGGCCCCTTCGCCAGATAGTCCTTCAATTCAACGATGCGAGGCGGGGTGAAATCGAACTTCGGTTTCTCGCGAGCGGCCTGGAGCGGCCCGATGAATATCTCTTCGATTTGCTCGCGACTCTGCAGGACGATCGCGCCAGCAAGGTTGAAGGGGGCATCCATCGTCCTCTTCAATTCCTCCTTGTCCGCGTTGTCTATCGCCTTCATCCAGCGCAGGACGACGCTTCTTGCCGGCGCGTTCTGGTTCAGCCACGGCAGATCGATCTCGATTTTCGACAGATCCAGTTTTGCCTGACGCATGTCCCACCAGCGCTCCCATTCGTCGCGGCATTGCTGGCGCGCGGCCTTCCCATTTCCCACTTCGCGAGTGGGCAGGGCGGCATCGCCGATCGAGAGCAGGACCTCACGCGCTTGCAGGGCGATATCTCGCGGCGCCTCTGTCAGCAGGGGCAGAAGGATCGCCACGCCGGCCTTGTTCCTGGCGGCGAGCATTCCCTGGCCCGCTCGCAGGCGCACGAGTGGCTCGGCCTCGGTTTTCAGCAGTTGACGCACTTGTTCCTTCTGGCTGGCGTTGCCCCCATGCGCGATCAACACTACTGCGGCACCGCGGCGTGAGGGGTCCTTGTCTTTCAAGGCGTCCAGCAACGCGGCGTCGGCCTTGCCGTCACGGATTGCGAGGGCGGTCAGCGTCTCGAACAGTTGCTCCTCGACGGCACTATCCGACACGGCGGGAAGATACTGGAGTAGCACAGGACAGGCACCCTCGGGTTTGCGAATCCGCAGCAGTCGCAGAGCGGCCAATTCGAGGTCGATGCTGTTGGCCGATTCGATCGCGGCCAGACAGTCGGCCACGCGCCGGCGAACCTCGATGTCCTTATCCATGCCGACGCGCGTCAGGAAGGGCCGTGCTCGCCGGCCAATCGCGATGAGTTCATTCGTCGCCTTTTCGCGCTCTCGAAATCGAGCGCTGGACAGTCGCTCGATGAGGGCCTCGATCTTCTTCTCATCGGCCTCGCTCTTGATCGAGCGAAGGCGGAAGAATTCGACGAGGCCAGGACCGTCGGGGTTGCTCCTCGCCCCGAGCAGCAATGCCTCATCTTCCGGTTGTCCCGCAAGGACGGGGCAGGCAAGGAACAGGCCAAGAACGATCGTGGACAAACTCCCTGAATGCGGCATCGCATGGCTCCCGGAGGGTTGAGACGATGGGGCATGACCTCTGTAGCATAATCGCTCGGGAGACAGCGTCCAACCTTGTTCCCGCAGCGAAGAGAGGAAACTCAGGTGAACGGCTTCACCGTGGCGACGCATCTGGCAAGCGACGGCTATCGCTGGCACTATCGCCACTATCCGGCTGAGCAGCCCCGCGCGCGGATTGTCTATCTCCACGGCATTCAAAGCCACGGCGGCTGGTACGACGCCTCTTGCTCGCATCTGGCGCGGGCAGGGTTCGACGTCTATTTCCTGGATCGTCGCGGCTCTGGTCTCAACGAACAGAATCGCGGCGACACACCGAGTTTTCGCCGGCTCCTCGACGATGTGGCCGAGTTTCTACGCTGGGTACGCGCGAAGGGAGAAACGAAGACGCTGCTGCTTGCCGTCTCCTGGGGCGGTAAACTAGCGGCTGCACTGCAACGACGCCATCCCGGTCTGATCGAGGCCCTCGCCCTGCTCTGTCCCGGCTTCTTTCCGCGCATGAGCCTGCCTCTGGGACAGCGGCTCCGCATTCTGCTGGCTCGTCTGTGGCGGCCGCGCCGGCTCTTTCCCATCCCCCTGAACGATCCCGAGTTGTTCACCCAGACGCCGCGCTGGCTCGAGTTCTTGCGACAGGACAGGCTGGCCCTGCATGAGGCGACCGCGCGCTTCCTTGTGGAGAGCGTGCGCCTCGATGGATACTTGCGTTCCGTGCCGAAGCACGTTCGCGTTCCGGTGCTGCTGATGCTCGCGCAGAACGACCGCATCATCGATAACGTCCGGACCGAAGCCTATGTGCAGAGTTTCGCCAGTGCGGAAAAGCAGATCGTCGAATATCCGGGGGCGCAGCACACGCTGGAGTTCGAGCCGGAGCCGGACCGATTCCTCGACGATCTGACGCAGTGGATGCTGAAGCAAAGCGAGACCCGTTCCCTTGCCTCCTGAGTTCTCGCGGCATCGCCACAGAGGGCGACGCCGCAAGCGAAGAGACCATCACTTACCCTGTTCGGCGGCCAAGGACACGCAAACGATCTCCTTGTCGTTCCGCACATAGATCGATTTGTTCGCGAACGCCGGATGCGACCAGAGGACGCTGCGATCCGACAGCCTGCTCGTCGGCTTCAGGATGTGCGTGCGGCTAATCTCCTCGTATCCCTTCGGGCTGAGCTTCGCGATAATGAGATCGCCCTTCTCGTTGAAGAGCCAGTAGCGGTCGCCCTGCTCGATCAGGAAGGCGTTCGCCCAACGTTCTACCGGTTCTGTCGCGTCTCCCGTTGCCTTGAGCGTCATCCAGACACGCTCTCCGGTCGATGCCTTCAGGCAGCGCAGTTCGCCATAGCTGCAAACGCCGTAGATGTAATCGCCTTTGAAAACCGGCGTGGCGATGATCGCGTGCAGGCCGTCGGTCTCGTCCGGTTGCTCGCTCCGCCCCTTTCCCTTCCACAGGAGCTTGGCCCCAGGCTTCTCCTTGTCGAGTTCGAGCATCATCGAGCCGTTGTAGAACGACGACACCAGCAGCCGATTGCCGGAGACGCGCGGCGCGGGGGCTGTCAGGTCCGCCTTGGAGCGGAACCTCTGCGACCAGTAGAGCGAGCCTTTCTCCGGATCGAGCGAGTTGACGGCTTCCGGCGTCCAGACGATCAACTGCCGCTTGCCTCCCACCTCGTAAATCATCGGCGGACAGTAGCCGATGCTGGTTGAATCGACGTCAAGCGCCTTCCAGATTTCCTTGCCCGTATCCTTGTGGAAGGCGACGACGACGCTGCCCTTGCCGCCGACGAGACAGATCAACTTGTCGCCGTCGAGCAGCGGATGAGAGGCGAAGCCCCAGACCGGGACGCGGGAGTCGTAATCCTTCGGGAAGTTCTTCGACCAGAGGACGCCGCCCTTGGCGGCATCGAGACAGAGGAGGTCGCCCATCGCGCCGAGGGTGTAGACCTTGTCCCCGGCGACGACGGGCGTGGTGCGCGGGCCGGAGGGATACGAAATCTTGTACTTGCAGTCGTATTCGTGCTTCCACAGTTCCTTGCCCGTCGCCGCATCGAGGCAGAGAATGCGTTCCTTGCCGTTGATATCTTCACGCTTGAAGGGGTTGTCGGGATTGCTGGCCCCGGCCGCGAGAACGCGATCGGTGATGTAGACCTTGCCGCCGGCGACGGCTGGCCCGGCATAGCCGCCGTGGATCGGAACGCGCCAGAGGGCCTTCGCCTCCTTCGCGGGGAACTTTTCAAGCAGGCCCGTCTCGCGCCAGACGCCGTCGCGTTTGGGGCCGCCCCACTGCGGCCAGTCGTCCGCTCGTGCCGATCCCGCGACGAGCAGCAACAACAGGAGTCCCCAGCGGCTTGCATTCACATGTCTCATGGAGTAGCTCGAAGGCGAGAGGGATAGCTGTCTCACGAACCCACCTTCTTGTTTTACTGGCGGGAACCGCGATCCGAGAGACTTACGCCGCTCGCCGCGCCGGCTGCGGGTTCGCTCCCGCCAGCACGCCATCGAGAAAATGGAATAGCTCGTCCTGATAGCGCGGCCCGCTGAAGCGCAAGGCCTGTCGTCTGGCCGCTTCGGGATTCAGCGCCGTCGCTCGACGCTCGAATTCGTGCAGGGCGTCGGCGAGACATTCCGCCGTCTGTTCCTCGAACCACCAGCCGGTCGGCTCCGCGCCCGCATCGGGTGGAATGACGGTCTCGGCCGCGCCTCCCTTGCCCAGCGCGACAACCGGCGCGCCGCAGGCCATCGCCTCGACCGGTACGATGCCGAAGTCCTCCTCACCGGGAAATAGCAAGGCCCGACAGCGGCGCATGTGATCGCGAATCACCTCGTCCGGCTGCCAGCCAAGAAACTCGACGCCTGCTCCGCCGACGCTCTTCAGCCGCGCCTCGTCCTGCCCGCTGCCGATCACGACGAGGCGTTTCTTCAGCCGCGCACAAGCCGTTACCGCAAGGTCGAGGCGCTTGTAGGGCGCGAACGCCGAGACCGCCAGATAATAGTCCTCGCGAGCGACTGGAGCCGGGGTGTAAAAATCCGTGTCCACGGGAGGATAGATGACAGCACTCTCTCGGTCATAACATTCCGCGATCCGACGCTGGACGGTCCGGCTGATGGCGATGAAGTGCGTGACGTGGGCAGCCGTACGGCGGTCCCATTCGCGCAGACCCTGGAGGAGCCGTTCCAGCAACCGTGCCTTGAGTCCGGCGACACGTCCGCCGCCGAAGTAGGATTCGCGCATGTGCCAGGCGTAGCGCATGGGCGTAAAGCAGTAGCAGACGTGCGGCACACCGCGCGGAGGCCGCAACCCCTTGACGACGCAGTGACTGAAACTGAGAAGGAGATCGCAGGCAGGGACGCTCCAGCCGGCGACGGCGGCCGGCATCAGCGGCAACAGGTAGCGGTAATAGCGATGGACTCCCGGAAGCGCTTGCAGCCAACTCGTCCGCCGCGTCATCTGTTCGATCGAAGGGGAGACGCTCCGCGGCTTGTGTAGCAGGGTGAACAGCGTCGCCTCCGGCCAGCGCCGGCAGACTGGCTCCAGGCACTTTTCGCCGCCGCGCATGCCGGTGAGCCAGTCGTGGGCGAGGACGATGCGCGGAATGCTTCGCGGATTCATGAGCGGACCCTCCGTTGTCCGCGATAAAGTGTAACGGGAAGGCGGTTTGCGGCATAGGCGAGGTTGGCCTCCCCGTTACCAGCCGCGCGTCGATTCACGCGAGATCGTGTTGGACAGTTCCTTCTGAGTCTGCGTGTCGCTCATTTCGCCTCCGCCATCACTTCGAGTTGCATCAGGCTGCGCGTCTGCTCCTTCTCCAGATATTCGCGTCCTTTCTTGACGTTGACATGGTCCCACGGCAGCACCTCATCCATCGGCCGCTGGCGCTGCGAATACCACGCCACGTCGATGCCGAGGTCCGCGAACGTCTTCCACCACAGGTTCGGGTTGAAGCACTCGCGCCAGCCGTCCAGGCGCGCGCCGCGCCGCCAGGCTTCTTCGAGTCCCACGGCCACTCGTCGATCGCCGCGCGTCAGGATGCCTTCCAGCAGGCTCGTCTCGATACTGTGCTGGCTCACCTTCACCGACTTCATCCGGCAGCGCCGCCGCATGTACTCGCCCGCCCAGCGCAGATACTCGCGCTTCTGCATGCCGTTCCACTGGTACGGCGTGTGCGGCTTCGGCACGAAGTTCGACACCGACGCGGTCACGTCTCTGTAGCGGCCCGTCACCTGCTTGCTGATCCGCGTGATCTCCTCCGCCATATCGACGATACCGTCGAGATCGACCTGACGCTCGCCCGGCAGGCCGCACATGAAGTAGAGCTTGACGCGCTGCCAGCCGTTGGCGAACGCCTCCCGGCAGCCGACGTACAGGTCTTCGTTCTTGATCTTCTTGCGGATCTGCTCGCGCATGTCGTCGCGGGCCACTTCGGGAGCAAGCGTCAGGCCCGACTTGCGCGCCCCGGCCATCAGCTTCGGCACGGAGCGAAGCTGGCTGTTGATGCGCAGACTCGGCAGGCTGACGTTGACGCCCAGCGGAGCGAAGACTTCGTGCATCCTCGTGACGAGTTGCTCGAAGTAGGGATAGTCGCTAGTGCTGAGGCTCAGCAGGCTGATCTCGTCGTAGCCGGTGTTCTTGTAGCTTTCGAGGGCCGCCTGCACGATGGTCTCGACGGAACGGACGCGCAGAGGCCGCTTGATGACCGTCGATTGACAGAAGCGACACTGCCAGGGACAGCCGCGCATGATCTCGATGGCGATGCGATCGTGCGGCGTCTGGACGAACGACACGATCGGCTTTTTGGGCAGCGGAATGTCGTCGAAGTCCGCGTCGATCGTACAGGCCATGATCTCTTTCGGCACATCGGCCCGCGTCCGGTGCATGGCCGCGATGGTGCCGTCGGCGTGATACTCCGGCTCGTAAAACATGGGCGCGTAGGCCCAGTTCACGCTGCCGGCAATGTCGGCGATCATGTCGGCGCGCGACAGCCGGCCTTGCTCCTTCAAGGTCATCCAGCGTTCCATGATGTACGGCAGGCTCTCCTCGCCGTCGCCAATGACGAACAGATCGACGAACGGCGCGAGCAGTTCGGGATTCTGAGCGCCTGGCCCGCCGGCGATGACGAGCGGATGCGCCATCGTGCGGTCCTTGCTGTGCAGCGGGATGCGGCCGAGATCGAGCATCGTCAGCAAGTTGGTGTAGCAGACCTCGTATTGCAGGGTGAAGCCGATAACGTCGAACTCATGCAGTGGGGTGAAGGTTTCGAGGCTGTAGAGCGGCAGGTTGTGTTTGCGCAGTTCGGCCTCGAAGTCGATCCAGGGCGTGAACGCTCGCTCGCAGACCCACTGCGGATCGTCGTTCATGAGCGTGTAGAGGACCTGCAACCCATGATGGCTGCTGCCGAGTGAGTAGGTATCGGGGAAGGCGAAGCAGAACTTGCCGCGCACGGAACGATGGTCCTTGACGACGCTGTTGAGTTCGCCGCCGAGATACTGGGCGGGCGTCTGCACGCGCGACAGGATACGCAGAACCTCGTCCTTCAATGCCTTGCTCATATTGCGGACTCCTTCGAGTGAGTGCGTCTGCCTGTCATTATGCAAAAAAAGAGCGAGGGCTGGATGGCCCTCGCTCAAGAGGTTGCTCGAAATGTGAATCAGAGAGAAGTCACTTCTTCTTCGGTTCGGGTTTCGGCTCCGGCTTCGGCTGGGCATCGGGCGGCAGCAGAGTCTTGAGAAGCGCGCCACTCTGGCCGTTGTAGACACGGACCACACCTTCTTCACCGCCGGCCGCGACGATGTTGCCGTCCGCGCTGACGCCGATCGCGTACAGGAAATCGTTGGAGCCGGTGAAGTTCCTCGTGTTGCCGCCATTGTCCACGTTCCAGACGCGCACCTGGGCGTCGCCCGCGCAGGTCGCGAACTGCGGCGTCGCGCCGATGAACAGCAGCCGAGTCACCTGCTTGCCGGCCGCCAGAATCGTCCGCGCCTGCTCGCCCTTCTCGAAGTCCCACACCTTGACGACGTTGTCCGCGCCGGCGCTGGCGAGGAGCTTGCCGTCAGCCTTCCAGCCGACGTCGAGAACGTGGTGAGTGTGGCCCTCGAACGACTTGAGAAACTTGCCCGACGGAATTTCCCAGGTCTTGACGAACTTGTCGGCGCTGCACGTCGCCAGCTTCTTGCCGTCGCCCGTGAAAGCGACGCCGAAGACCGTATCGCTGTGGCAGTTCTTGATCTCCAGGGAAAGCTTGCCCGTCGCCGGATCGAACAGTTTGACCTCGCCGTCCTCTGTCGGAGCGCCGCCCCCGGTGGCTAGCAGTTTGCTGTCCGCCGAGAAGGCCAGGGCGACGACGCGATCGCTGAAGCCGATGATCTTCTGCTTGAATGCGCCCGTGGCGCCGTCCCACAGAATCACTTCCTGAAAACTGCCCGAAGCGATGAACTTGCCGTCCGGACTGTAGGCCAGCGATTCGACCAGC
>JBBRIK010000099.1:0-9681 GCA_038221045.1 Gemmatales bacterium | reverse complement strand
CGGCCCGCGGCGGACGAAGACGCCGTCGGGCCTCAAGTAGACGTCGGCCTCGTCGGGTAGACGCAGCCACGGGGCGCGGCCATTCGTGAGGACATTCCAGAGATCAGGAAAGTCGCAGTAATAGCTCGTTGGCCAGCCGGTATAGTGCAGGCCGGTGGCCCAGCGCCGCCCTCCACGGGCGAAGGTGTGCGTCAGGCCGCCGACCTCGTCGTGGGCTTCCAGGACCAGCACGGATCGCCCCGCCCGAGCCAGCGTCACCGCGGCCGCCAACGAACCAGCGCCGCTGCCGATGCAGACCACGTCCCAGGCGCGCCGGTCCGGCAGCCCAGCCGGGCAGAGAGCGCCAGGGGCGAGGACAGGTTGCTCCATGCGCGGTGTCAACTGTTTACCTCGTGCGGGGATGCCAGGGCAGCGAGTACGGCGTGCTTCGGCGTCATCTCGAACGCTCCCGCCGCCTCCGCTGGCTAACACGTAGGTTAGGCGGCCTGTCCACCACCGGAGCCATGCTACCCGCAGCCTGCGCCTGGAGCAAGGACGCCGGAATCAGCGGATTGCCTTCACACAAAGCAAATGGTGCGTTACGTTGAAAAAATCCGGCACCTCCCCCTGTCTCAAGGAACTATATAGGTGGAGGACAGTTTCCGGTTGAGGGGAGCCGTAGAGTGGCCAAGGCGACAGCCAGCCCGATCCTAGATCTGATCCGCCGGGAGGTGGAAGACCAGCGTGTGCGGGCGCTGCCTGACCAGGAACTGCTCCAGCGATTCCATGGCCAACAGGACCAGGCTGCCTTCCATGCCCTGTTGCGCCGTCATGGGCCAATGGTACTGGACGTCTGCCGCGGGGTGCTCGGCAACGAGGCCGACGCAGAGGACGCCTTCCAGGCCACGTTCCTCATCCTCGCCCGCAAGGCCGGTTCGATCCGCAAGACGGCGTCGCTCGGCAGCTGGCTCCACGGTGTCGCTTACCGCACCGCCCTCAAGGCGCGGGCGCAGGCCGCCGCTAGGCAGAGGCACGAGGCCCGCGTGCCGGTACGACAAGCCTCCGAGCCGGATGACCTGAGCTGGCGGGAGGTGCGGCAGGTGCTCCATGAAGAACTGAGCGGACTACCCGAGCGCTATCACGCACCCTTGGTGCTCTGCTACCTGGAGGGTACCACGCAGGAGGCAGCCGCTGTCGAGCTGAACTTGGCGAAGAGCACGCTGCGAGAGCGTTTGGAGCGTGGCCGGACGTTACTAAGGACACGACTAATACGCCGCGGCCTGGGACCGGCGGCGTGGCTCATCGCTGCGGCCTGGCCGGCGGCGAATGCGTCGGCGAGTGTGCCGGTCTCGTTGGTAGTTTCCACAGTCAAAGCCGCAAGCGTGTTTGCGGCGGGTCAAGGGGCAGCTACGAGCGTACTCTCGGCCAAGGTCGCCGCCATAACCGAAGGAGTGCTGAAAGCCATGTTGATCACCAAGTTGAAATGCGCCCTGGCAGTCCTCGCGGTGCTGACGGCCCTCGCCCTTGGAGCCGGGACGGCCCTGCAAAGGACTTCCGCCCAGCCCCCGCCCGGCAAGAAAAACGACGCTGCCGAGGCTGCCTGGAAGGCCGCGGGTACCCTCGAAGGTCACGAGAGCGCCGTCCTGTGCCTGGCCTTCGGCCCGGACCAGGTCTTGGTGGCGAGCGACGAGGGGCCGCGCGTTCGGGTGTGGGACGCCGCGACGAAGAAGGAACTGCGATTCTACAAGATCAAGGAGGACACCCCCAAAGACCGCGCGATCACGGGCATCACCTACGCCGCAGACAACTCCTGGGTCAGCTTCCGCGAACAGAACGCGATCCACATGGCGTATGGCCATTACATCAGGGAAGGCAAACCGGTCGATACCGGCACCGGCTTCGGTTCCGACGTGCCCTTGGCGCTCGCCGCCGATGGCAAGACCTACGCCTTCCAGAGAAGAGGAGACACGAAAACCGTCGCCGTGGTTGTTTGGGACTGGAAGAATCGCGGCAAACATACGGCGCTGACCCACTGCAAAGGGCATGAGGATGAGGCGGTTTGTGGGGCCTTCTCGGCCGACGCCGCCTTGCTTGTGACAGGCTGCGCGGACAAAACGGCCCGAGTCTGGGAAGCTTCGTCCGGCAACGAAAAGCACACCTTGAGGGGCCACACGGACGCCATTCTCGTCGTCGCGTTCTCGCCGGACGGCAAACGCGTGGCCACCGGCGGGAAAGACGGCCTCGTCAAACTCTGGGATGTGGACACCGGCAAGGAACGGGCCTCCCTCAAAGGCCACACCGTAGTCCGCTGCTTGGCCTTCTCGCCGGACGGCAAGACGCTCGCCACCGGCGGCGAGGACGAGACGCTGCGCGTCTGGGACGTGGCCACGGCCAAAGAGCAGGTAGCGCTCAAGGAGCACAAGGGAACCGTCCTCGCCGTCGGCTTCAGCCGCGACGGCAGTCTCCTGGCCTCGGCGGGTCAGGACAAAACGATCCGACTGTGGAAGAACGCGAAGTAGCTGACCACAAGACAGGCAGAAGCAGCGGGGCCGCACTGGCGCCGTGGCTCGAAACGGGGACATGCTTGATTCCTACGGGGAAATAATTGCAGCGCCCCGTCCGACCTTCGGGTCGGCCGGCATTTTTTGAGCGAGGCCGATTCAAGGGGTTGCAAAGCCTTAGCCAGTTTCGCGGGAACAAGGCGGTCGTGCTAGTCTTCCGCATCCGCGACACCTGACCCGGCTGCAAGGAATGGCTCGCGCAGTGCGCGACCGGGTGAAGGAGTTCGAGGGCAAGGGTGCCCAAGTGCTCGTCGTGTATTCTCAGGAGCCGACGCACATCCGATTGGCGCTTGAGGGCCGGAAGGCAAAGAACGTGGGCCCGCTCCGGGAGGTCTGCGACCGAGCAGGGAAGCCAGTCTTTCCGCTGCTCGGCGACCCGCTGTCTACGGTGAGCGCGACCCACGGCGTCGCTTTTCAAGGGTTCGTCGGCACACACAATCGCCCTGCGACGTTCGTAATCGACCGGGAAGGAGTCATCCGCTTCGAGGCTAAGAGGGGCGACGTGGGAGAGAAACCCTCGGCGGAACTGCTGCTCAAGGTCATCGACGGGTTGGCGCGCCCTCGGTAGGCCCTTGCCGCCAGGCGCTGCGAGACACGGCGGTTTGTGTGTTCGCCCCTACCCTGCGTGCGGAAAACTTGAGCGGCCTACAGCGCAGCGGCGACGAGCGGCCGCGGCGGGGCGGTGGCGCATCGGCGAGGACAGGTTGCTCCATGCGCGGTGTCAACTGTTTACCTCGTGCGGGGATGCCAGGAAAAAGGAGAAGGCGTCGCGGATCGCTTCACCCCTCACGGCAACTCGCTGGGAGCAAAATTTAAAAACGTTCGCGACCCTTTTTCGTGACCACGTTTTTTGAGCCGACAAGTCGCAGTAGGCCGAGTCCACGAGGCCCACGTTGCCACGGTTCATTTCTTCTTCCGTAAATGCTCGAAATCTTCCATCTCAGGATCTTCCCATCCGCGCCGGTTCGGACCATCCACGAGCTTGCGGACCAACTCGAAGACTTCCTGGCTGATCAGGACAAACGTCTTCTGCGTGCGCGGGTTGACCACTGGCACAGGACCTTGTGCTGCTTCGAGGGCCTGCATCTGTTCGTCGGTGAGTTCGATCATGGGGACCTCCGCTGCGATCCTATCAAGCACCGAAACGGAGCGGAAGCCGAGAGCGACAGTTCAGGCGATGATATCCACGATCGGCTTGCCATAGTCGATTTCGAGGCGCTTGCGGCCTGGCACTTCGAGTTTGCGCGGATCGATTCCCATCTGGTGCAGGACCGTGGCGTGCAGGTCGGTGACGTAGTGTCGCTGCTCGACCGCATGGAATCCCAACTCATCGGTCGCGCCGTGGGCCACGCCGCCCTTGATGCCGCCGCCCGCCATCCACACCGAGAAGCCATACGGATGATGGTCGCGGCCATCGCTCCCCTGCGCGCCGGGCGTGCGGCCGAACTCGGTTCCCCAGACCACAAGCGTCTCGTCGAGCAGGCCGCGCTGCTTGAGGTCCTTCAGCAATCCGCCGATCGGTTTATCGACCTGGGCGCAGAGCCCGGAGTGATTCGCCTTCAGCCCGCCGTGGGCGTCCCAGGCTCCCGCTCCGCCATTGGAGCCGTGGAAGACCTGGATGAAGCGGACGCCGCGCTCGACCATGCGCCGGGCGGCCAGACAGAGGTTGCCGAAGGGCGCGGTGACGCCCTGATCGAGTCCATAGAGCTTCTTGATGGCCGGGTTTTCCTGATCGAACTTCATCACGTCCGGCACGGCCGTCTGCATGCGGAAGGCCAACTCGTAGGACTTGATGCGAGCCCGCAGAGCGGCATCGTCGGGATACTCGATGCCGGACAGTCGATTGAGCTGACCGAGCAGATCGAACTCGGCCTTCTGCTCTTCAAGGAACTTGTCGCGCACGGGAGCGGCGAACGGCAGCGGATTGCGCGGATCGATGTTGAGCCGCACGCCGTTGTGCTCCGGCCCGAGATAGCTGCTGCCGTGTCCGTTGACCCCGGCGCAGCAGTCGGCCAGCGGCGTGCCGAGGACGACGAACTGCGGCAGGTTTTCGTTGAGCGCGCCCAGGCCATAGTGAACCCAACTGCCGATCGTGGGGAACGCGCCTTCGAGCGAGTGACGGCCAGTGTGGAACTGGAGTTGCGCCCCGTGATTGTTGTCGGTCGTCCACATCGAGCGGACGAGGGCGAGGTCGTCGGCGCAGGCGGCGACGTTGGGCCACCAGTCGCTGATGTCGAGTCCGCTCTGGCCCCACTTGCGATGGCCGATCTGCATGGGGAAGATCTTCGGATGCACCTGATGCAGACCGGGGACGACCTCGCGCAGGTTCTGCTTGAGGAACGGCGACTGGAGCGTGGCCTTGTAGGGCGATTCGCCGATGGTCTTGCCCGCGTACTTGTTCAACTCAGGCTTCGGGTCGAATGACTCCATCTGGCTCGTGCCACCTGTCATGAACAGCCAGATGACACTCTTCGCTTTCGGCGCGAAGTGCGGCTCTCTGCTTGCCGCTTGCGGCTTGGCGGCTTCCTTACCCTGGGCGAGCATGGCTCCCAGCGCGAGGCCGGTGAAGCCCATGCCGACGTCCGCGAGGAAGGTTCGTCGATGAATTCCAGGGCAACGAGGAGAGTGCATGGTGTGGTCCCCGAGGCAAGTTTGTCTTGCCGCATGCGGCTTAGCGGGGGTGGGCGCGACGCCCCAAGCCGCCAGACCGGCGTTTGCCGATCGTCACGAAGTCATTATGGTTCATCAACACATGAATCAGGCTCTCGCGCGCTCGCATCTTCGGATCGCTCGAAGGCAGGACGACACTCGCGGGACCGTCGGCGGGCTTCAGCTTCTTCGCGTCAGCCAGCATCGTCATCTGACCGGCCAGGAACTTCTCGCAAGTGGCGATCTCCTCCGCCGTCGGAACACGACAGAGAACTTGCTCGAATCCTGCCCGAATGAAAGCCGCATCGGATGGCGCGATCAACTTCCGCGCCAGCAGTCGGGCCTGATTCTGGCCGAGCGTGCTGTTGGCGAGAGCGAGTGCCTGTTGAGGCACGATGCTGACAGGCCGGTTGTAGCACTCGACCATGCTTGCCGCGTCGAACAGCGACAGGAACTCCATCTGCTTCTCGGGAGCGTGACGGAAATAGAGACTCCGTCGCGGCACGCTTTGCCCCAGATGATGGTCGATCTCGGGTCCGCCGCGTGTCAGATCGAGTTGGCCGCCGAGATACAGCAGGCTATCGCGCACCACCTCGCCCTCGGCCCGGCGAATGTTCATCCTCCACAGGTATCGATTGTCCACATCACGGGCCGTGTTGGCAGGGTCGCTCCGGGAGTCCATGCGATAGGCGCTGCTGGTGACGATCAGGCGATGCATGTGTTTCATGCTCCAGCCGCGCGCCATGAACTCGTCGGCGAGCCAGTCAAGCAGTTGCGGATGAGTCGGCGGCTGGCCGTTCTTGCCGAAATCGAAGACGGTCGGGACGAGCGCGGTCCCGAAGTGACGCAGCCAAAGATGATTGACCGCGACGCGAGCCGTCAGCGGATTGCTTCGATCCGTGATCCAGCGAGCCAGCGCCAATCGGCGTCCCGTGCTGGCGGCGGGAAAGACTGTCACCACACGCGGACGATAGGCCGTCGTGACAGGAGCCTTCGCGTCTGCATGGGCCTTCTCCAGCGCCTTCTCGGCCACGGTCACCTTCGGCAGAGCGGCTGCTTTCTGAGCGACAGGCGCTTTCTCATGCGCCTGACGGGCGACAACCAGGGCCTTCGCCGCCTCGCGGATCGTCTGTTGCCTCTGGGCGACGACGGCCTGTTCCGCGAGTTTCTTCCACTCCGCCGAGTCCTTCTTGCCGCTGTCCTCGAGGTGTTCGGCCTGGAGAGCCAATAGCATCGCTTGATGCCGTGCCTCGACCGCAGCCAGGTCCGCCTCGGCCAGGGCGACATTTCCCATTGGCGTCTTCTTCGCGGTTTCGAGGACGGACTTCGACTGACGAATCGACTCCTCGCCGCTCTTGATGAGTTCGGCAATGACGAAGGGCCGTTTATCGGGAGCGATGGCCTGCGCGGGCATCTTCACGGCATCGATCTTGTACGCGATCCCGCCGAGCGCGGCTGGCACTCCAGGCGGAAGCGCCTTGGTCTTGTCCGGCTTGCTCTCGTCGCCGCGCGTGAACAGGTACGTCAGCGCGTCGAGCTGGGCGTCATAGACGCGCGGCAGGCCGTCCTTGTTGACGTCGGCCTGTCCAGGGACGCGATCGGTCCGCACCTGATGCGGCTCGAAGATGGCGCGGAACTGATAGTACTCCTTCTGCGAAATCGGATCGTAGAAGTGATCGTGACAGCGCGCGCAGTTGAGCGTGACGCCGAGAAATGCCTTGCCGGAATGCTCGACGATGTTTTCGAGCCAGACGTTGCGGTTGAACTTGAACCAGTTGCGCGCCAGGAAGCCGGTCGCGCGCAGCACGTTCGGATCGTCGGGAGCGATCTCGTCGCCTGCAAGCATCTCGCGCACCATGCGGTCGTAACCCCGATCCTCGTTGAGCGACTCGACGATCCAGTCGCGCCAGCGCCAGATGTGCCGCATGCTGTCGCGCGCCTCCTCGCCGTAGCCGGCCCAGTCGCTGTAGCGCCAGACGTCCATCCAGTGCCGGCCCCAGCGCTCGCCGTGGCGCGGATCGTTCAGCAAACGATCGACCACCTTCTCGTAAGCGTTCGACGAACTGTCCGCGAGGTAAGCGTGCAGTTCCTCTCGCGCCGGCGGCAGACCGATCAGGTCGAGATACACGCGCCGCAGCAGCACTTCCGGCGCGGCCGGGGGACGGGCCTTCAGACCGTGCTTCTCGTGTTCGGCGTAGAGGAACGCATCAATCGGATTGACGACAGCGAGTTTCGGATTGCCGAGCGACGGCACGGCAGGACGCCGCACCGCCTCGAAGGCCGACCAGGAGCGCGCCTCGACTTCCTTCAGGAAGACGGCGAGCGTCTGTCGGGCCTTGTCGAGTTCGACAGGTGAGGGGCGGTCGTTCTTGTCGCCGGGGTTGTGGCCCGCGAGCAATTCGAGGAGGTTCGGCACGCCGTCGCCGTCACTGTCCTCGTTGGCGATGGCGCGAATGCGGTCTGCTATCTCGCTCTTCTTGCCGGCCTTCTTCAACTCGTCGCGGACCGCGGCGAGGCGGGCGCCGAAGAGATTATGCGGCTTCTCGCTCCCTTCCTCCGCGCCGGGCGCATCGGGAAGGTGACAGGTTCGGCAATCGTTCAGCCGGGGATTGAGGCGGGAGCCAAGGAACTCCGCGAGGGCTTTCTTGTGAGCGGGCTTCGCCTCGGCCAAGGTGCTGAAAACCAGAAGTCCGAGCGAACTCAGAGAGACGAGCGAGTGGAGTCGCATGAGCTATTCTCGGCGGGCAGAACATCAACGGCGGGAGAATGATATCCGATCTGCTGATTGTAACCCACGAGGGCCGAGTTGCCCTCACGATTTTTCCGAGAACGACGCAGCTGCCGGCTTTGCACGATACTCCATTGAGGACAGTCGTAGTCTTGCCTCCAGCACGGAGTTTGCTCGTTATCAGGGAGATTGTCTTGGCGAAATGCGTCGAACGGGGAAGAATGGGTAAGGTAGGACATTATTCTCAGCAGCCCGTCGCAGGGAAGCGTCCCGCGAGCTGTCGTCCCGCGAGCGCAGAACCGTGAAAAAGCTCATCGTCATTCTGCTGTTGCTCGGCAGCGGGTGCGCCGGCGCAGCCTGGTGGATCAATCAACGCCGCAACGACGCGGCCCATGCGGTCCCCTACACAACACAGCCCGTGGAATTCGGCCGGCTCATCGAGACGGTCAACGCCACCGGCGTCGTGCAACCGCGACAACTCTATGTCATCGGCGCTGAGGCGAGCGGCCGGGTGATCGAAGTCGCCGGCGACTTCAATCAGGAAGTCGAAGAAGGAGCGATCCTGCTTCGTCTCGACGATCAGGCCGTCCGGCAACAGCGAGACCAGGCGCGCACCGCCGTCGAGGCCGCCCATATCAGCGTCAAGCAGGCTGCTGCCCAGCGTGACACGGCCAGCAAAATCCTGGAACGCGAAGAAACCCGTCCAGCCGAGTTGAGGCGCGACGTTGAAGTGCAGATCCTGTCGAATCAACTCACCGCTGCCGAGGCCGCTCTGGAGGGCGCGCGCAACAAAGTCAAGCAGGCCGAACAGGCGCTCGCTCTCGCGGAGTTGGCCCTGACCAAGACCGTCGTCCGCGCGCCGATCCTCGCCGGACGCGAGAAGAGTCCCGGCATCGGCAGCCTCGCGGAAGGAGACGGAAGCAAGAGTGGCCGGCGCAAGTTCCTGATTCTCGATCGCAAAGTGTCGCTGGGTCAGATGGTCGGTCCACCGCTCCAGGCTCATCTGTTCACGCTGGCCGGCGATCTTGACATCGTGCAGATCGAGGCCCAGGTGGCGGAAGGCGACGTCAGCAAGGTCGCGAAGGGGCTGAGCGCCGACTTCACCGTGGCGTCCTACTCCGAGACCGATTTGCACTTCAGCGCCACGGTTCGCGACGTCCGGCTGCTGCCGGTCAACGATCGTGGCGCGGTCTTCTACAAGGTGATTCTGGAGGCGAAGAACGAGCGCGACGGCTCAACGGAGCGCTGGCGTCTGATGCCCGGTCTGACGGCAACCATCGACGTCATCCGCCGCCAGCACAACGAGGCGTGGAAGATGCCGGCGATGGCCCTGAGCTTTCAGCCGGACGAGGCGACTCTGAGCGAGGAGGCGCGGGCGAAACTTCAGCGCGGGCAGGAGCGCGACCACTGGCGGCCGGTCTGGATCGTCGGTGAGGATCGCACTCCCTGGCCGGTGTTCGTTCGCATCAGCGCGGACAAGAATGCCGAGGCAGGCATTCGCGACACCTCCTTCATCGAGGTCTTGGAGTGGGACCCCGATTTGAAGACGAAGCCGGTGGCAGGCAAGCCGGAGACGTATCCGCGCGTCATCATCGCG
Organism: Gemmatales bacterium; assembly: GCA_038221045.1. Lineage (GTDB taxonomy): Bacteria > Planctomycetota > Planctomycetia > Gemmatales > Gemmataceae > JBBRIK01. The sequence goes on along the minus strand of JBBRIK010000099.1, from coordinate 167 downwards.
GCCCCGCCAGGGAAAGCGGGACTATTCAGTCCGCCCAATATCAAGCTTTAATTTGCCAGTTGTCAGTTGCCAGTTTCCAGTTGCCACTGGGAAAGAACACGCAACAGGCAACAGGCAACAGACAACAGGCAACAGGCAACAGGCAACAGGCCAGCAGCAACCATGAT
>JBBRIK010000098.1:0-9764 GCA_038221045.1 Gemmatales bacterium | reverse complement strand
CTAGCGCTTTCCAATCAACTCGTCGTTGACCTCAGGCAACTCGGCGAGAAGGAACCCGGACTGAAGATTGGCCGGGTCCACTCTTACGAGGATGCATTCGTCGGCAAAAGGCTGATGAGCAAGGATCAGCGCTGCGTGCTGATTCAGGTATCGCTCGGCACACCGTATCTCGCCTTCACGACGCGAAACAGCGTCATTCGGGCGGAAGAAATTGTGCATCAACGCCTGCAACAGGCCGGCCAGGACATTCCCGAACTCTACGTCACCGGTCCAGCGGGAGTCGGACGCGATCTGACCAGCGCCAGCGCCAGCAGCCTCGATCGCACGACGCTGGCCACCATCATCCTCGTCGTCACCATTTTGCTGATTGTCTATCGCGCCCCGCTGCTGGCCCTCGTGCCGCTGGTGACGATCGCGCTCTCCGTCTGGGTTGCCCTGTCGCTGCTGTCGATGTGTACGCTGATCCCCGGCTTCTACCTCGTCAACGTCAGCCAGATCTTCGCCGTCGTCATGCTCTACGGAGCGGGGACGGACTACTGTCTGTTCCTTATCAGCCGTTATCGCGAGGAACTGAGCGGCGGCAGACTGCTGTCGAATTCGCTCTCGACCAGCGTCGGCAAGGTGGGCAGCGCCCTGGCGGCGAGTGCAGGGACGGTCATCTGCGGGTTGGGCCTGATGGGGCTGGCGGAGTTCGCGAAGGTTCGCTGCGGCGGACCGGCCATCGCTCTGAGCCTCGCCGTGGCGCTGGCGGCCTCGCTGACGCTGACGCCCGCTCTGCTGCGCTTGCTGGGCCGTTCGGCCTTCTGGCCGGTCGGGGTGCCGCAGACGAAGCCGCAGTCGCAGAGCGATCAGGATTTGTGGAGCCGGATCAGCCGGATCGTGGTCGCGCATCCGCTGCTGATTGGGAGCGCCGCCATCGTGGTGCTCGCCCCCCTCGCTTTCCTCGGCCTCCAGGTCAAGGCAAACTATCGGGCCACGGGCGAACTGTCGCAAACCTCCAGCAGCGTTCTGGGACTGCAAGCGATTCAGCGGCATTTCACTGCCGGTGAGACAGGCCCCATCAGCGTCCTGCTGGGATCGCACACGAGATGGGACAGCAAGGAAGGACAGGCGTTCCTGGAGCATCTGAGCCAGGCGCTGGCCCGTCTGGAGAACGTGGCCGAGGTGCGCAGTCTGACGCAGCCTCTGGGCGAGCCGATTCGGGCCGCTGCCGAAGCGCCGGTGCCAGGGAGCGACAAGGTGTCGAACTGGTTGCAGAAGATGAAACGGAACCTGAACTCGGCTGTCGAGAACCAGACGCGGCAGGCGTCCGGCCAGTTCTACCTGGCGAGCGTCCCGAAGCCCGTCGAAGGGATCGACTGGCTGAAGACCCCGGCGTCGCCCGACGGGCCGGTCCATGTGACGCGACTCGACGTGGTCCCGTCCAGCGATCCGTTCGATCCGGCCAGCGTGCCGACGCTCGACGTCATCCAGGCCTGGCTGAAACTGGAGTTGCCGTCTCAGGCGAACCGGCTGGACGGCTTCCAGGCCGAGACCTATGGCGTGACGGTCAGCAGCCGCGATCTGGCCGTCGTGACCGAAAGCGACAGGGCGCGCATCAACGTGCTCGTCCTGGGGGCTGTCTTCCTGATCCTGCTGGTGCTGGTGCGGAAACTCTGGCTCGCCGCCTATTTGCTGGTGACGGTGCTGTTCAGCTACTACGCCACCCTTGGGGCGACGACGCTGATGGCGACGTGGTGGTGCGGCCGGCCGCTGGGCGAGGTCGATTGGCGCGTGCCATTCTTCCTGTTCACGATCCTGATCGCGGTCGGTGAGGACTACAACATCCTGCTTATCACGCGAGCGCTGAAGGAGCGGAAACGCTATGGCGGCGTCGAGGGCATGAGGCGGGCGTTGGCGCGGACGGGAGGCACGATTACCTCGTGCGGCCTGATCATGGCAGGGACGTTCGCGACGCTGATGATGTCAGGGCTGAACACGCTGGTTCAGATTGGGTTTGCCCTGGCGTTCGGCGTGCTGGTGGACACGTTCCTCGTCAGGCCCTTCCTGGTGCCGGCGTTCGCGGTGCTGGTCTGGAGGAACGAGAAGCCGATCGAAGAGGAGCCAATCGTCCTGCAGATGCCGAAGAGGCGCAAGCAGCGTGCGGCCTGAGGTGAGTCCTCCTCTTGCCGCTTGCGGCTTAGCGGTCTTCTGCCTAGCGAATCGTCACGAAGTCGTTGTGATTGACCAGCACATGGACGAGGTTCTCGCGCGCCCGTCCAGCGGGATCGGCGGAAGGCGGCACGGCGACGCTTCCGTCCGCCGGGAAGGGCGTCAGTTTGCCCCCGTTTCGCAGTAAGGTGTTCTGATCGCGAAGGAATTGCTCGCAGCGAGCCTGTTCCTCGCGCGCCGGCAAGCGCCCCAGCACTTGTTCAAACGCGGCCTTCACGAACTCCGCATCGTTCGATGCCGGGAGTGAGCGGGCCAGCAAGCGCGCCTGGTTCAGCGCCAGGACGCTGTTCGTCAGCGCCAGCGCCTGCTGAGGAACGACGCTCTCGCGTCGCTCGTAGCACTCGTTCGGGCTGGCAAGATCGAACAGGTCGAGGAAGAGCATCTTGTGTTCGGTCGTCAGGCGGAAGTAGACGCTGCGACGGCGTGACTCGCCCAGGCCGAGCTTCTCGTCGATCACCTCGCCGCCGAGGCGAGTGTCGAGTTGCCCCGACATCGCCAGCAAACTATCGCGCACGACCTCGCCCTCCATGCGGCGTGGGTTCATCCGCCACAGGTAGACGTTGTCGGGATCGAGCTTCCCATTCTTGCCGTCCTTGGGCACGGCGGAGCTGAGACGATAGGCGTCCGAGGTGACGATGAGGCGATGCAGTTTCTTGAAGCTCCAACCGTCCTCGACGAAGCGGACGCCCAGCCAATCGAGCAGAGCGGGATGCGCCGGCTTCTTGCCGGCGAGGCCAAAGTTGGCGACTGATTCCACGAGCGGCTTGCCGAAGTGGCGCAGCCAGACGTGATTGACGGCCACTCGCGCCGTCAGCGGATTGTCCGGCCTCGTCATCCACTTTGCCAACGCCAGTCGCCGGCCGCTGCTGACCGCTCCTTGTTTCGCGGGCGCGGAAAGGCGAACCGGCTGAATAGACAACTCCTCACCTCCAAGGACCGACGGCACTCCCGGCGTCAGCGCCCGCGATTTGTCCGGATAGCGGTCGTCGCCCCGCACGAACAGATACGTCGGAGTGTCGAGGTGAGCGTCGAAGGCGCGAGGGATGCCGTCCTTCTTCGTGTCGGGCTGACCGGGCAGCGGATCGATGCGGACGTCGTGCGGCTCGAAGAAGGCGCGGAAGCGATAGTAGTCCTGCTGCGAGATGGGATCGTACTTATGGTCGTGACAGCGAGCGCAACGGAACGTCAAGCCGAGGAAGCCCATCGCGGTGTGATCGACGGTGTCTTGCATCCAGGCGTTGCGGTTGAACTTGTACCAGTTGCGGGCGAGGTAGCCGGTCGCGCGGAGCGTCCGTGAATCGTTCGGGGCGATCTCGTCGCCGGCGAGCATTTCCTGAATCATGCGATCGTAACCGGCATTGGCGTTGAGCGATTCGATGATCCAGTCGCGCCAGTGCCAAATGTGCTGCTGGCTGTAACGCAGTTCCATCCCAGAGCCGTACGGATCGCAGTAGCGCCAGACGTCCATCCAGTGCCGGCCCCAGCGCTCGCCGTACTGCGGACTCGCCAGCAGACGATCGACCACTTTCTCGTAGGCGTTCGGCGCCTCGTCCTTGAGAAACGCATGGAGATGCTCGCGCGACGGCGGCAGGCCGATCAGGTCGAGGGTGACGCGCCGCAAGAGCGTCGCGCGATCGGCGGGCGAATTGACCGTCAGGCCGTGGGCCTGGCGTTCGGAGGCGAGAAAGGCGTCGATGGGATTGCCACTCGTCGCTTGTCGAGTGTCGAGTGCAGGCGGAGACAAACGCACGGGCGGGCGAAAGGCCCAGTGCTTGCGCGGGTCTTCGGGAATCGGTTCGTCGGCCGCCTTGGCACCCTCATCGATCCAGGTGCGGAGGACGGCGATCTCGCGTGGCGTCAGCGCCTCGCCGTCCTTCTCCGGCGGCATCCGCGAGCGATCCTTGCCGAGAACAGCGTCAATGAGGATCGATCCACCGCTCTTCCCAGGAGCGTAGACGGGACCATTCTTGCTTCCCTTGCGGATCAAGGGGGAGGCATCGAGACGCAGGTTCGCCTTCTGACGGACGGCCCCGTGACAGGCAACGCAGCGGGCGGTGAGGATCGGCTTGACGTCCTTCTGATAGTCGATCGCGGGGGCTGCCGAAGTGAGGGCCGAGGAAAAGACGAGTCCCAGTAGCGGCAGGCCGAGCGTCTTCATGAAGCACCACAGGGGAGAAGGCGAGAGGCGGGAGTCTGAATAGCAGGCGGGATCGTTCGACCATTGCAGTCTAAGTCCTCCGCGGAGAGGCGTCAAGTTGTTCGCCCCTCTCGGACAACACGACTCGCGACGGATCGACGGACTACAATACGACCTGCAAGAGATGGTAGTCAGGATGGAGAACGCAAGCGATGCGAGTCTTGCTGGGCAGCGGTGGATACCGGACTCCCGAGCGGGTGGCGGTCCTCGCCGAAGCGATGCGAGTGCATTTCGGATCGGTCCGCCGGCTGCTCTTCGTGCCGTATGCCCTGGCCGATCACGACGGCTACGTCGCGAAGATGGAGCAGCGCGGCATCAACGCCGGCTATGAACTCGACGGCATCCATCGTCACCCGGATCCCGTGCGAGCGGTGCGCGAGGCCGAGGCGATCTTCGTGGGCGGCGGCAACACCTTCCGGCTGCTGGCGACGCTCTACCGCCTGGGGCTTCTGGAACCGATCCGAGAGCGTGTCCGGGCTGGGATGCCGTACCTGGGCGTCAGTGCCGGCTCGAACGTCGCCTGTCCGACGATCCAGACGACCAACGATATGCCGATCGTCCAGCCGCCGAGCTTCGCCGCTCTCGGGCTGATTCCATTTCAGGTCAACGCCCACTACTACTTCGGCAGGACCTTCGTCCGGCATGGCGAGGAGTATGTCGAACACTTCGGCGAGACGCGCGACGAACGACTTTGCGAGTTTCACGAGGAGAACGACACGCCGGTTGTCGGCCTGTGGGAAGCGGGGCGGCTCTGTTGCGAGGGTGGGCGAGTCAAGTTGAGCGGATCGCCCGCCCGCCTCTTCCGCAAGGGACAGGATCCGGTCGATGTCGAGCCGGGGGCGGACCTGGGCGCGATGCTGTCGGCCTGACGAGGAGCATCAGTGGAGTTTCTCTCATGACAGACGCATCTGGACCACATCCTCACGACGCGGTTGCGTCACCTTCGACCCCTCCGACCGTTCCACCCGCCCTGGAGGAGCCGACGAAGCAAGGGCCGCTCACCGTTGGAGGGGACGAGGAGCAAGCCGGGTTCCCCGTGCGATTCCCGGCCTCTCTGGGTCGATATCGGCTCCTCAAACTTCTCGGACAGGGAGGCATGGGCGCGGTCTATCTGGCCCAGGACACGCAACTCGACCGGCTCGTGGCGTTGAAGGTCCCTCGATTCGATGCTGGCCGTCAGGCTGACCTGGAAGAGCGTTTCTTTCGCGAAGCGCGGGCCGCCGCCACCCTCTCTCATCGCCACATCTGTCCGATCCACGATGCGGGCCAGATCGACGGCCTTCATTACATGACGATGGCCTACATCGAGGGAGAAACGCTTGCGGACTCCCTTCGCCGCGGTCAACGGCCCACAATTCCTGCCACGATCACTCTTATCCGTCAACTGGCCCTGGCGATGCAGGAGGCCCACCAGAAGGGCATTATCCACCGTGACCTCAAGCCGGCCAACGTCATGATCGACGCCCACGGCGAGCCGATCATCATGGACTTCGGTCTGGCGCGCCGTGGCCCGCGGACAGGCGACGTACGCCTCACCCAGAGCGGAATGGTCATGGGGACGCTGGCCTACATGTCGCCGGAACAGATCAACGGCGAGGTCGCGGCGATGGGGCCATCCTGCGACGTCTACAGTCTAGGAGTGATCCTCTACGAACTGCTCGCGGGGAGGGTTCCTTTCACAGGCGCTTTCGGCGAACTGGTGGCGCGCGTAGTGACCGAAGCGCCGCCGCTGCCCTCGCGCTATCGGAGCGACCTCGATCCGGCCCTGGAAAGCATTTGTCTGAAGGCCCTGGCGAAGAGGCCGGCCGATCGCTTCGGGTCCATGCAGGAGTTCGCGGCCGCCCTGGAGGACTATTCTCGCGGCGACTCCACCGAAGAGTCTCGCACGAAGCAACCCTCTCGCCGGCCGCGCGCGACGGGCAGTTCGCTCGCCATCTTACCCCTGGAGAACGCGAGCAGGGACCAGGACCTGGAATACCTCAGCGATGGCATCACCGAGAGCATCATCAATCTGCTCTCGCGCGTTCCTGGGCTGCGCGTGATGGCGCGGAGTACCGTGTTTCGCTACAAGGGCCGTGAGACAGATGCCCAGGAGGTGGGGCGAACCCTGAACGTCCGCGCCGTGCTGACTGGGAGAGTGGTCCAGCGCGGCAACCGCCTGGTCATCAGCGCCGAACTGGTTGACGTGGCGGACGGCTCGCAACTCTGGGGCGAGCAGTACAACAGGGAGTTGGCAGACATCTTCGCCATCGAAGAAGCCATCGCGAAGGAAATCGCGGAGAAACTGCAGTTGCGGTTGAACAGGGGCCAGAAGAGGCGGCTGGCCAAACGCCAGACGGCGAACACCGAGGCGTATCAACTCTACCTCAAGGGCCGACACCACTGGAATCGCCGGACCGAGGTGGGACTCAAGAAGAGCATCGAGTACTTCGAGCAGGCCATCGCTCTCGATCCGGGCTATGCGCTCGCCTGGTCTGGATTGGCCGACACCTGCCACGAACTGGGGAACTGGGGAACTGGGGAAATGTGCCGCCCCACACGATCTGTCCCAAAGCCAGGGCCGCGGCCATGAAAGCCCTGGAAATCGACGACTCGCTCGCCGAGGCTCACACCTCGCTGGCAGTCATCATGAAGGATTACGATTGGGACTTTCCGGGCGCCGAGAGAGAATTTCGCCGCGCCATCGAACTGAACCCGAACTACGCCTTCGCCCACTTTTATTACGGCCAGTGTCTGGCGGCCCTGGGGCGTCATGGGGAAGCGATCGCGGAGCTTCAGCAGGCGCAGCAGCTCGAGCCACTATCCCTGATCATGAACGCGGCTCTGGGCCGGTTTGGCTACTTCTACGCCCGCCAGTACGACCGGGCGATTGAGCAATGCCGGAAGACGCTTGAGATCGAGGCGGGATTCTGGGTTGCACATCTGTGGCTGGGATATGTCCACGCAGTGACAGGGCGGCTCCCGGAGGCCCTTGCCGAGTTTCAAACGGCATGCCGGCTGGATGACAACCCGGAGACGTTGGTGGGACTTGGCTATGCCCACGGGGTTTCAGGCCATACCGAGGACGCCCGCAAGGCGCTGGACGAATTGATGAATGGGTCGAGGACTCGTTATGTCACGCCGATCAACGTGGCTATGGTGCATTTCGGTCTCGGGGAGAATGATGAGGCTTATGCCTGGCTGGAAAAAAGCTGCGAGGATCGGAACCAGTGGCTGAGCGACATTCAGGTTGATCCAATTTTTGACAGCCTTCGCTCGGACGCACGTTTTACCGATCTGCTCAAGCGCATGAATCAGCCGGCATCGTAGGGTAAGCGTCCTCACTTGCCCTACGTCAAAACACTGCCTCCGCAACAACGCCTTGGCACTCGACCATCGGCAAACCGGGTGCTGCGATTCGAGGCGCACTGCCTGGCTCGTCGATGCTTCTGGGCGGCTTGTCTTTCTGTGTGGAGGAGGGGCTGCTGTTCGGCTATTATCTCTGGCAGGCGAGTTTCTTGATCTTCACTATCGGAGCAGCAGTCGCTGGGCGCTCTGCCAGTAACCAACCTCGTTCGGAAGAGGGACTTGTGGACCAACGACCATGGCGATGACACACCGCGAAGCTCTGGAAGTACTCGCCGCACAGCGCGGCCAGCGCATCGTCATCACCACGCACGGTTCCATCGATCTCTGGAAGTCCCTGTCGGATACGCCGCTCGATTTCTCTTATGTGCCGATCTCCATGGGTCAGGCTCCCGCCTTGGGCCTGGGGCTGGCGCTGGCGCAATTCCGGCACGGGGTGGTGGTGGTCACCGGCGATGGATCGATCCTCATGAATCTGGGGTGTCTGGTCACGCTGGCAACCCACCCGGCTGACCTCTTCCTGATCGTCATCGACAACGGCGTCTATGAAGTGACTGGAGGCCAGCTTGTCCCCGGTTCGGGGGGTATTGACTTCGCCGGACTGGCCAGGGCGGCAGGCGTCCGTCGAGTTTACTCCTGCCGGAGCGTCGAAGAATGGGCAGGCGTCGCAGCCGAAGCGCTGTCCGGTCTCGGTCCGGTCGTGATCTGGTTGAAGGTGGATTCCCGGCCTGGCGAGCGCCCACCGAGTAGGGCGCGTCCGATGGCTGAACAAATCGCTCGCTTGCGGCAATTGTTCGCTGAGGATCAATCGATTGTCAATCAATGAGAAGTGGTTTCCAAACGAGCCGCGACCGCAAGGGAGTGGCCTGAAGAAGCCGCTCCCTTGCGGTCGCGGCTCACAAGCGGTCGCGGCTCGCAAGCGGTCGCGGCTCGCAAGCGGTCGCGGCTCGCAAGCGGTCGCGGCTCGCAAGCGGTCGCGGCTTCCCAGGCAACTGGTGCAACCATGCGATGTCCTTTATTTCGCCGCGTCCTGCCGCTCGCCCTTGGACTGATCGTCCTCACGGCGCTCCCCTGGCCTGGACGCGAACCGGTACCGAGTGGGCCACAAACGGAGAAACGTTTTCCACCCCTCCGCTTGCCGCCCGGCTTCAAGGCCACTCTCTTCGCCTGCGATCCGATGATCGAGTACCCCTCCGCGATCGCTCTCGGTCCCCGGCATGGGTCGCTCTTTGTGGCCGTCGATTACATGACTGGTCTCGGGACCGACATCGTCCGGCGCGATGAAATCCGCCTCCTCGAAGACACCGACGGCGATGGCTACGCGGACAGGGCGACGGTGTTCGCGTCGGGGTTCAACTCGATTCAGGGGTTGGCCTACCACAACGGCACCCTCTACGTCATGCACGCTCCCTACCTAACGGCCGTCCGCGACACAACGGGCACAGGTAAGGCCGACGAGCGCCGCGACCTGTTCGCGGGCCTGGGACTGTCTCCCGAGAAGGATCAGATCCGGCTACACAATGCGAACGGAGTGGTTGGCGGCCATGATGGCTGGTTCTACCTCGCGCTTGGCGACCACGGCTGCGACGTGAAGCGTCCCGAAGGGGATCGACTCGTCGTCGAGGGCGGCGGCATTCTTCGCTGCCGTGCCGATGGCCGCGACTTGCACGTCTTCGCCACCGGCTTGCGCAACATCTACGACGTCGCACTCGACGAGGACCTGAACGTCTTCGTCCGCGACAACGAGAACGACGGCGGCGACTACAAGATTCGCGTCTGTCACAGCTTCTTCGGCGCGGATCACGGCTATCCGTATCTGTATTTCGAGCGCCCGGACGAAGCACTTCCGCCGCTGGCCGACCTCGGTCTCGGCTCGGCGGCCGGCGGACTGTGCTATCTCGAATCGCAGTTCCCGGCCGAGTATCGCGGCAACCTCTTCTTCTGCGAGTGGGGGCGGGCCGTGGTTCGCTATCCGCTGCGCCCGTCCGGCGCGTCCTTCGCTCCGCCGAAA